>NZ_MLQM01000225.1:0-6896 GCF_001854525.1 Mycobacterium talmoniae | reverse complement strand
GGCTCGGGGCGTGGGGCGCGATTCGGCAGTACCGGCTGTCCGACCGGGTCATCACCCTGCTGGCGTTGCTGGTGATCTCGACACCGACTTTCGTGCTGGCGAACCTGGCCATCCTGGCCGCGCTGCGGGTCAACTGGGGGCTGGGCATGCAGTTGTTCGAGTACACCGGCGAAACCTCGCCGGGGGTGGCCGCCGGGGTGTGGCCGCAGCTGCTGGACCGGCTGCAGCATCTGGTGCTGCCCTCGCTGACGTTGGCGCTGGGCGCGGCCGCCGGGTTCAGCCGCTACCAACGCAACGCGATGCTCGACGTTTTGGGCCAGGATTTCATCCGCACCGCCCGCGCCAAGGGCCTGACCCGCCGGCGCGCCCTGATCAAACACGGCCTGCGCACCGCGCTGATCCCGATGGCCACCCTGTTCGCCTACGGGGTGGCCGGGCTGGTCACCGGCTCGGTGTTCGTCGAGAAGATCTTCGGCTGGCACGGCATGGGCGAATGGGTGATCCAGGGGGTGGCCACGCAAGACACCAACATCATCGCGGCGATCACGGTGTTCACCGGGTCGGTGGTGCTGTTGGCCGGGCTGCTGTCGGACGTGATCTACGCGATCCTCGATCCGCGGGTGCGGGTGTCATGACCGCCGCCGACACCGCGCAGTTCACCTCGCGGCGCACCCTGGTGTGGCGCCGGTTCGTGCGCAGCCGGTCGGCGGTCGGGTCACTGCTGGTGCTGGCGCTGCTGTTCATCGCCTGCTACGCGCTGCCGCCGCTGTTGCCGTACTCCTACACCGATCTGGACTACACCGCGCTGCTGCAACCGCCGGGCGCCGCGCATTGGTTGGGCACCAACGCCTTAGGGCAGGACCTGTTGGCGCAGATGCTGCGCGGGATGCAGAAGTCGATGCTGATCGGGGTGTGCGTGGCGTTCATCTCCACGCTGATCGCCGCCACCGTCGGCGCGGTCTCCGGCTACTTCGGCGGCTGGCGGGATCGGGTGCTGATGTGGCTGGTGGATTTGCTGCTGGTAGTGCCGGCCTTCATCCTCATCGCGATCGTCACGCCGCGCACCAAGGGTGCGGGCAACATCTTCTTCCTCATCCTGCTGCTGGCCGGGTTCAGCTGGATGGTCAGCTCGCGGATGGTCCGGGGCCTGACGATGAGCCTGCGGGAACGCGAATTCATCCAGGCCGCACGGTATATGGGCGTGCCCAACCGCCGGATCATCACCCACCACGTGGTGCCCAATGTCGCCTCCATCCTGATCATCGACACCACCCTCAACGTCGCGGTGGCGATCCTGGCCGAAACCGGGCTGAGCTTCCTCGGTTTCGGCATCCAGCCCCCCGACGTGTCGCTGGGCACCCTGATCGCCGACGGCACCGCGTCCGCGATCACCTTCCCGTGGGTGTTCCTGTTTCCCGCCGGGGTACTGATCACGATCCTGGTGTGCGCCAACCTGGCTGGCGACGGCCTGCGCGACGCCTTGGACCCCGGCAGCGCCACCCTTCGGCGGGGAGCGCGATGAGCCCGCTGCTGTCGGTGACCGACCTGACGGTCACCTTCCCCACCGACACCGAGCGGGTCGCCGCGGTGCGCGGCATCAGCTATCACGTCGATCCCGGCGAAGTCGTGGCCATGGTCGGCGAATCCGGGTCGGGAAAGTCGGCGGCGGCCATGGCGGTGATGGGTCTGCTGCCCGAGTACGCCGCGGTGTCCGGCTCGGTGCAACTGCACGGCGCCGAGCTGCTCGGCCTGTCCGATACCGCGATGTCACGGTTCCGCGGCAAGACGATCGGCATGGTGTTCCAGGACCCGATGTCGGCGCTGACACCGGTCTACCCGGTCGGTGACCAGATCGCCGAGGCGATCGAGGTGCATCAGCCTCAGGTGGGCCGCAAGGCCGCGCGCCGGCGGGCGGTGGAGCTGCTGGAGCTGGTCGGCATCGCCCAGCCGCAGCGGCGGGCGCGGGCGTTTCCGCATGAACTGTCCGGCGGCGAGCGGCAGCGGGTGGTGATCGCGATCGCGATCGCCAACGATCCGGACCTGCTGATCTGCGACGAGCCCACCACCGCACTGGATGTCACCGTGCAGGCGCAGATCCTGGACGTGCTCAAGACGGCCCGCGATGTCACCGGCGCCGGGGTGCTGATCATCACCCACGACTTGGGGGTGGTCGCCGAGTTCGCCGACCGGGCGTTGGTGATGTATGCCGGCCGAGTCGTGGAGGCCGCCGCGGTGGCCGACCTGTACCGGGAACGCCAGATGCCGTACACCGTCGGGTTGTTGGGCTCGGTGCCCCGCCTGGACGCCGCGCAGGGCACCCGGCTGGTGCCGATCCCGGGCGCGCCGCCGTCGCTGGCCGCGCTGGACCCCGGCTGCCCGTTCGCGCCGCGATGCCCGCTGGCCATCGACGAATGCCGTGACGCGGAGCCGGATTTGGCTCCGGTGGGGCCCGACCATCGGGCGGCCTGCATCCGCACCGAGCACGTGGCGGGTCGCAGCGCCGCCGACATCTACGGGGTCGGCACCGACACGCCGGAGACCGCATCCGCCGACGACGCGCCGGTGGTGGTGCGGGTGCAGGATCTGGTCAAGACCTACCGACTGACCAAAGGGGTGGTGCTGCGGCGCAACCTCGGCGAGGTCCGCGCGGTCGACGGGGTCAGCTTCGAACTGCAGCAGGGCCGCACGCTGGGCATCGTCGGCGAGTCGGGGTCGGGAAAATCCACCACGCTGCATCAGATTCTGCAGCTCAGCGCCCCGCAGGCGGGCACCATCGAGGTTCTGGGCACCGACGTCGCCACCCTGACCGCGGGCACCCGGCGGGTGTTGCGACGCGACTTGCAGGTGGTGTTCCAGGATCCGGTGGCCTCCCTGGACCCCCGCTTCCCGGTTTTCGATGTGCTTGCCGAGCCGCTGCGCGCCAACGGGTTTGGCAAGGACGAGATCAACACCCGGGTCGCCGAGTTGCTCGAGCTGGTGGGGCTGCGGCGCGCCGACGCCAGCCGCTACCCCGCCGAGTTCTCCGGCGGACAAAAACAACGCATCGGTATCGCCCGCGCGCTGGCGTTGCAGCCGAAGATCCTCGCGCTCGATGAGCCGGTGTCCGCCCTGGACGTGTCCATCCAGGCCGGCATCATCAACCTGCTGCTGGATTTGCAGCAGCAGCTCGGGTTGTCCTACCTGTTTGTGTCCCATGACCTTTCGGTCGTCAAACATCTCGCGCACCGGGTGGCGGTGATGTTCGCCGGCGCCATCGTCGAGCAGGGTGAGGCCGATGAGGTTCTGCGCGCACCCCAACACGACTACACCCGCCGGCTGCTGGCCGCGGTCCCCCAACCGGAGCCGCATCGTGGGTAGCCGTGCGTTGACTCTGCGCTCAGGGCGCGGTTTTGCGAGAAGAGATCGCCCTAGGCGCAGAGTCACCGCGGTCTGCGCGGCGGTGCTGACGGCCGGACTGATCCTCACCGGGTGTGCCCCGGTCAACATAGACGCGGTCGACGGCGCCGCCGAGATCGGCAGCAGCAGCGACATCAACCCGCAGGATCCGGCCACATTGCAAGACGGCGGGAACCTGCGGCTGGCGCTGGCGGAGTTCCCGCCGAACTTCAACACCTTGCACATCGACGGCAACCTGGCCGATATCGGCGGCATGCTCAAGGCCACCCTGCCGCGCGCGTTCACCATCGGCCCGGACGGCTCGGCCACCGTGGACACCGACTACTTCACCAGTGTCGAGCTCACCGGCACCGACCCGCAGGTGGTTACCTACACCATCAACCCGAAGGCGGTATGGTCCGACGGCACCCCGCTGACCTGGGAAGACATCGCCAGCCAACTCCACGCCGTCAGTGGGGTCGACGACCGGTTCGCGATCGCCAGCACCGGCGGGGCCGAACGGGTCAAGTCGGTGACCCGCGGTGTCGACGACCGGCAGGCGGTGGTGACCTTCGCCAAGCCGTATTCGGAGTGGCGCGGCATGTTCGCCGGCAACTCGATGCTGCTGCCCAAGAGCATGACCGCCACCCCCGACGCGTTCAACAAGGGCCAACTGCAGCGGCCCGGCCCGTCGGCCGGCCCGTTCATCGTGTCCGCGTTGGACCGCGGCGCGCAGCGCATCACGTTGACCCGCAATCCGCGCTGGTGGGGCAGAAAGCCGCGGCTGGACAGCATCACCTACCTGGTGCTCGACGACGCGGCGCGGCTGCCGGCGCTGCAGAACAAGACCATCGACGCCACCGGGGTGGCCTCCCTGGACCAGCTGACCATCGCGCGGCGCACCCGCGGCATCTCGATCCGTCGCGCCCCCACCCCGGCCTGGTATCACTTCACCATCAATGGGGCGCCCGGCTCGATCCTGGCCGATAAGGCGCTGCGGGTCGCCGTCACCAAGGGCATCGACCGCCAGCTCATCGCCGACGTGACCCAGCGCGGCCTGACCACCGATCCGGTCCCGTTGAACAACCACATCTACGTCGCCGGCCAGGAAGGCTACCAAGACAACAGCATCGGCTACGACCCGGAGCAGGCCAAGCGTGAACTCGACGCGCTGGGCTGGAAACTCAACGGGAAGTTCCGTGAAAAGAACGGGCGCCGGTTGGTGATCCGCGACGTGCTCTACGACGCGCAGAGCACCAAACAGTTCGGCCAGATCGCGCAGCACAGCCTGGCCCAGATCGGGGTCCAGCTGGAACTCGACGCCAAGAGCGGCTCCGGCTTTTTCAGCAAGTACATCAACGTCGGCGACTTCGATTTCGCGCAGTTCTCCTGGGTCGGTGACGCGTTCCCGCTGGCCGGGCTCACCCAGATCTACGCCTCGCACGGGGAGGGCAATTTCGGCAAGATCGGCAGCCCGCAGATCGACGCCAAGATCGAGCAGACGCTGTCCGAACTCGACCCGGCTAAGGCCCGGGCGCTGGCCAACGAGGTCGATGCGCTGTTGTGGGCGGAGGGTTTCAGCCTGCCGCTGACCCAAACCCCCGGCAACGTCGCGGTCCGCAGCTCCCTGGCCAACTTCGGCGCCACCGGGCTAGCGGATTTGGATTACACCGCGATCGGCTTCATGCGCGAGTAGGGCCGAGGCTCAGGCGGTCAGCTCGATGCGGTGCGCGCCGTCGACGCTTTGGTAGCGGGCGGGGGTGCAGGTCAGCACGATCACCTGGCCGTGCGCGCCGACCATGTCGAACACCTCCCCCATGCTGGCCAGCCGGCCCGGATCGGTGAAGCCCAGCGCATCGTCGATCAACACCGGGACGGTGTCTTCCTTGGCGACCAGCGCCGCGCCGGCCAGCCGCGCCAGGATGCCGAGTTGCTCTTTGGCCCCACCCGACAGCGAGTCGTAGGGCACGGTGCGGCCCTCGAGCGTGCGGCTGCAGATGCGCAGGTCGCTGTCCACCTCCACCTCGAAGCTGGGCCCGAACACCGGGCGGCCCAGCCGTTCGATTTCGGCGCGGAACGGGGCGACGTAACGCAGCCGGGTGGTGTCGCGGTGGCGGACCATCACCGACCGCAGCAGCTGCGCGGCGCGGGCCCGGCGCCCGATCCGCGCATGTTCGGCCGCGGCGTGGGCCCGCGCGGACTCGGCGTCGTCGAGCTGGCCTTTGCGGCCCTCGGTGCCGAACACGGCCAGCTCGACCTCCACCTGGTGCAGGGCGCGCGCGGCGTCGGCGTGCCGGCTGCGCAGCGCCTGGACCGCGGCGTCGGCCGCGGCCAGTTCGACGGCGACGGCGTCGGGCGCGGCGGCGGCCAGCCGCTCGGACAGCTCGTCGACGCGCCGGGTGGCGGCGCCCGCGGCGGCGGCGTTGGTGTCCGCGGCGGCCGCCACGGCGTCGTCACTGGCCGACGCCCGCTGCCCGGTGAGCCGCTCGGCGACCGCGTCCCGTTCGGCGCGCTGCGCCGCCAGCTTGTCCTGCACCAGCCGCGCCTGGGTGCAGCGCTCGGTGAGTTCGGTGGCCGCCGCGACCGCGGCGGCCTGGTGTGCCGCGCAGTCGGCGGCCGCCTGGCCGCGGACCGCCTCGGCCGCATCGCATTCGGCGCGGGCGGCCTCGGGCGTGATCGCGGTGTCGGGTTCGGGGGCCTCGGCCCGCAGCTGCGCCAGCCGGGACCGCAGCTGCTCCACCGGATCGTCACCGCACAGCGCCGCCAGGGTGGCGGTCAGCTGGTCGCGGCGGGCCTGCAGGTCGCGGCGCCGCTGGTCGGCGTGCCGCGCCGCGACGAGATCGGCGACTTTCGCGGCGGCCAGCGCGTCGGCCAGTTCGTGTTGCGCCGCAGCGCATTTGGCCTGGGCATCGCGGGCGGTGTCGCCCGGACTCAGCCGCACGCTGAGCAGGTCGGGCACGTCGACCTGGGTGGCGGCGGTGACGGTGGTCGACCAGCTCTGGCCGGCCGGCAGCACGATCCGCTGGCCGCCGACCACGAGCTCGACGTCGGCGGCCGCGGCGAATTCCACCGTCGCCGACATCGCGGCCAGCGACGCCTCGGCCCGATCCGCCGCGGCGGCGGCGTCTTCGATGCGGCGCAGCGCCGCCTCGGTGACCGCGATCCCGGCCAGCTCCTGGGCCACCCGGTCATGGTCCTGCTGGGCGGCCTCGATTTTGGCCAGCCGGGCCGCCAGGCGATCGGCCTCCGCCCGGTGCGCGAGCTGGTCCAGCACGCGGCGGGCCGACTCGACGCGCTGCTCGGCGGCCGCGAGCACCCGGGCCGCGTCGGCGACCGCAGCGTCGGCGGCCGCGGCGGCGTCGCGGGCGGTGGACTCCGCGGCCGCGGCGGCGCGGGCGTCGGCCTCCAGCGCGGTGACCGCGGCGGCGCGGGTGTCGAACTCGGTGCGCAGCCGGAGCCGTTTGGTGTGGTCGGCGGGGGCCGCGGCGGCGGTGGCGGCGGCCGCGGTCGCGATCAACTGA
>NZ_MLQM01000224.1:0-6899 GCF_001854525.1 Mycobacterium talmoniae | reverse complement strand
GCCGAGCACCGCCCGCGCCTCGGCGGCATTGGCCGCCGCGTCGCCGCCCAACAACTGGCCCAGCTCGGCGCGGGCGAACCCGAATCCGGCCGGGTCGAAGGTCAACCGGTCCACGGTGCCGGCCTGCACCCGCCAGATGGTGCTGGTCGTGGTGGTGGTCAGCTCGTCGAGGCCGTCGTCGCCGTGCACCACCAGCACGCTGGAGCGGCGCGCGGCGAACACCCCGGCCATCACCTCGGCCAAATCGCCGAAGGCGCAGCCGATCAGGCCGGCCCGCGGGGTGGCCGGATTGGTCAGCGGCCCCAGCAGGTTGAACACCGTCGGCACCCCGACCTCGCGCCGCGCCGCGGCCGCGTGCCGGTAGGACGGCTGGAACTGCGGCGCGAAGCAGAACCCGATCCCCACCTCGGCGACGCAGCGCGCCACGTCGTCGGGGCCCAAGTCGATGCGGACCCCCAACGCCTCCAGGGTGTCGGCGCCCCCGGACAGCGAGGAGGCCGCCCGGTTGCCGTGTTTGATCACCGGCACCCCGGCGGCGGCCACCACGATCGCCGCCATCGTGGACAGGTTCACCGTGTTGACCCCGTCGCCGCCGGTGCCGACCACGTCGACGGTATCGGTGCCGATCCGCTCGGTCGGCACCTTGCGGGCGTACCGCAGCATCACGTCGGCCAGCTCGCTGACCTCGCCGGCGGTCGGGCCCTTCATCTTCATCGCCACGCCGAACGCCGCGATCTGCGCCGGCGTCGCGGCGCCGGTCATGATCTGGTCCATCACCCACGCCGCCTGGCCGCGGGCCAGGTCCACGCCGGCGGTCAGCCGGCCCAGCACCTGCGACCACGACGGTGCACCCGGCACCGGCGGCGGCATGCCGATGGCCCCCGCGGATCCCCCCACAACAGACTCGGCCACGCGCCGATGCTCCCACGAGGACCCGTCCGGACCCAAGCCACGCCACCAGCGCAGAACAACCCGGCCCGACACAATTGCCGCCCCGGCTGGAGTTCGACAACTACAAAGCGTCATACTTGCGGATGTGACGAGCGCTGTAGGGACCTCGGGAACTGCGATCACGTCGCGCGTGCATTCGCTGAACCGACCAAATATGGTCAGTGTCGGCACCATCGTCTGGCTGTCCAGCGAACTGATGTTCTTTGCTGGGCTGTTCGCGATGTACTTCACGGCACGCGCCCAAGCCGGCGGCGACTGGCCGCCGGAGCCGACCCACCTGAATCTGTATCAGGCGGTGCCGGTCACCCTGGTGCTGATCGCGTCGTCGTTCACCTGCCAGATGGGCGTGTTCGCCGCCGAGCGCGGCGACGTGTTCGGCCTGCGCCGCTGGTATGTGGTGACGTTCCTGATGGGTCTGTTCTTCGTGCTCGGCCAGGGCTACGAGTACTACCACCTGGTGGGCCACGGCACCACGATCCCGTCCAGCGCCTACGGCAGCGTGTTCTACCTGTGCACCGGCTTCCACGGCCTGCACGTCATCGGCGGTCTGATCGCGTTCATCTTCCTGCTGGCCCGCACCGCGATGAGCAAGTTCACCCCGGCCCAGGCGACCGCGTCGATCGTGGTCTCCTACTACTGGCATTTCGTCGACATCGTGTGGATCGCGCTGTTCGCCACGATCTACTTCATCCGATGACCAGACGCCCAATGAACAGGAGTGTTCGGTTGAAGACACTGGGGTTGACCCGAGCCAGCAGTCCCGTGGCGCGGCGGCGGTTGCGCCGCCGCGCATCCGGTGGGCTGCTGCTGTTGGTGGCGCTCGTGCTGGCCGGCGGGCTGGCCGCGGTGCTGACCCCCACCCCGCAGGTCGCCGTCGCCGACGAGTCCGCGTCGGCGCAGCTGCGCACCGGCAAGCAGCTGTTCGACACCTCGTGTGTGACCTGCCACGGCGCCAACCTGCAGGGTGTGCCCGACCGCGGCCCCAGCCTGATCGGGGTCGGCGAGGCCGCGGTGTACTTCCAGGTGTCCACCGGCCGGATGCCCGCGGCCCGCGGCGAGGCCCAGGCGCCCCGCAAGGAACCGATCTTCGACGACCACCAGACCGACGCGCTGGGCGCCTACATCCAGGCCAACGGTGGCGGCCCCACCGTGGTCCGCGACAGCCAGGGCCACCTTGCTCAGCAATCGCTGCGCGGCAACGACCTGGGCCGCGGCGGCGACCTGTTCCGGCTCAACTGCGCGTCCTGCCACAACTTCACCGGCAAGGGTGGGGCGCTGTCGTCGGGTAAGTACGCCCCGGACCTGGCCGACCCCAACGAGCAGCAGATCCTCACCGCGATGCTGACCGGCCCGCAGAACATGCCGAAGTTCTCCGACCGTCAGCTGCCGTTCGACGAGAAGCGCGACATCATCGCCTACGTCAAGTCGGTGACCGAGGAGAAGGACCCGGGCGGCTACGGCCTGGGCGGCTTCGGGCCCGCCCCGGAGGGCATGGCGATGTGGATTATCGGAATGGTTGCCGCCATCGGCGCAGCACTGTGGATTGGGGCGCGATCGTGAGCGACCTGAACAACGACGTCACCGGCGCGCAGCCCAGCGACGCCGAACTGGCCGCGATGTCGCGGGAGGAACTCGTCGAACTGGGCGGGCGCCTGGACGGTGTGGACACCGTCTACAAGGAGCCGCGTTGGCCGGTCGAGGGCACCCGGGCCGAGAAGCGCGCCGAACGCCAGGTGGCGCTGTGGTTTTTGCTGGGCGGCGGTTTCGGGCTGGCGCTGCTGCTGGTGTTCTTGTTCTGGCCGTGGGAGTACCCGCACGCCGACAAGGGCAACAGCGCGCTGTACCCGCTGACCACCCCGCTGTACGGCGTGACGTTCGGGCTGTCCGTGCTGGCGATCGCGATCGGCGCGGTGCTGTTCGTCAAAAAGTTCATCCCCGAAGAGATCTCGATCCAGGAGCGGCACGACGGGTCCTCCCCCGAGATTCACCGCAAGACGGTGGCCGCCAACCTCACCGACGCGCTGGAGGGCTCGACCATCCGGCGCCGCAAGCTGATCGGCATGTCGTTGGGCATCGGCTTCGGCGCGTTCGGGCTGGGCACCCTGGTGGCGTTTGCCGGCGGCCTGATCAAGAACCCGTGGAAGCCGGTCGTCGACACCGCCGAGGGCAAGAAGGCCGTGCTGTGGACGTCGGGCTGGACCCCGCGCTACCCCGGCGAAACCATCTATTTGGCCCGGGCCACCGGCAAGCACCTGGGCGCGCCGTTCGTCAAGATCCGCGCCAGCGACATCGACGCCGGCGGCATGGAGACGGTGTTCCCGTGGCGCGAGTCCGACGGCGACGGCACCACCCCGGAGTCGCACGAGAAGCTCAACGAGATCATGATGGGTGTCCGTAACCCGGTGATGCTCATCCGCATTCGGCCCGCCGACATGCCCAAGGTGGTCAAACGCAAGGGCCAGGAGAGCTTCAACTTCGGCGACCTGTTCGCCTACACCAAGATCTGCTCGCACCTGGGCTGCCCGTCGTCGCTGTTCGAGCAGCAGACCTACCGGATCCTGTGCCCATGCCACCAGTCGCAGTTCGACGCCTTGCACTTCGCCAAACCGGTGTTCGGCCCGGCCGCGCGCGCGTTGGCGCAGTTGCCCATCACCATTGACACCGACGGATACCTGGTCGCCAACGGCGACTTCGCCGAACCCGTCGGGCCGGCATTCTGGGAGCGCACCTCATGAGTCCGAAACTCGACATCGGTAGTGCCCTGGCCAAGCAGGGCGACGACATCGACACCCGGTATCACCCGTCGGCGGCGGTGCGGCGCCAACTGAACAAGGTGTTCCCCACCCACTGGTCGTTCCTGCTGGGTGAGATCGCGCTGTACAGCTTCATCGTGTTGCTGCTGTCCGGGGTGTATCTGACGCTGTTCTTCGACCCGTCGATGACCGAGGTCACCTACAACGGGGTGTACCAACCGCTGCGCGGCGTGCAGATGTCACGGGCCTACGAGTCGGCGCTGGACATCTCCTTTGAGGTGCGCGGCGGGCTGTTCATGCGCCAAATCCACCACTGGGCCGCGCTGATGTTCGCCGCGGCGATCATGGTGCATTTGGCCCGCATCTTCTTCACCGGGGCGTTCCGTCGGCCCCGGGAAGCCAACTGGGTGATCGGGTCGCTGCTGTTGATCCTGGCCATGTTCGAGGGCTACTTCGGCTACTCGCTGCCCGACGACCTGCTGTCCGGGATCGGGCTGCGCGCCGCGTTGAGCTCGATCACGTTGGGCATCCCGGTGATCGGCACCTGGATGCACTGGGCGCTGATGGGCGGAGACTTCCCCGGCACCATCTTGATCCCGCGGCTGTACGCGCTGCACATCCTGCTGATCCCGGGCATCATCCTGGCGTTGATCGGGGTGCATTTGGCGTTGGTGTGGTTCCAAAAGCACACCCAGTTCCCCGGACCGGGCCGCACCGAGCACAACGTGGTCGGGGTGCGGGTGATGCCGGTGTTCGCGGTCAAATCCGGCGCGTTCTTCGCGATGATCGTCGGGGTGCTGGGCCTGATGGGCGGGCTGCTGCAGATCAACCCGATCTGGAACCTGGGCCCCTACAAGCCCTCCCAGGTGTCGGCCGGGTCCCAGCCGGACTTCTACATGATGTGGACCGAGGGCCTGGCCCGTCTGTGGCCGGCGTGGGAGTTCTACTTCTTCCACCACACCATTCCCGGCCCGGTCGGGGTGGCGCTGATCATGGGGCTGGTGTTCGGCCTGCTGACGCTGTATCCGTTCCTGGAGAAGAAGTTCACCGGCGACTACGCGCACCACAACCTGTTGCAGCGGCCGCGGGACGCCCCGGTGCGCACCGCGATCGGGGCGATGGCGATCGCGTTCTACATGGTGCTGACCCTGGCCGCGATGAACGACATCATCGCCTGGAAGTTCCACATCTCGCTGAACGCGACGACCTGGATCGGCCGGATCGGGATGGTGGTGTTGCCGCCGATCGTGTACTTCCTGACCTACCGGTGGTGCATCGGCTTGCAGCGCAGCGACCGGGCGGTGCTCGAGCACGGCATCGAAACCGGCATCATCAAGCGGCTGCCGCAGGGCGCCTACGTCGAGCTGCACCAGCCGCTGGGCCCGGTCGACGACCACGGCCACCCGCTGCCGCTGGAGTACCAGGGTGCCGCGGTGCCCAAGCGGATGAACAAGCTGGGCTCGGCCGGCTCGCCGGGCCGCGGCAGCTTCCTGACGCCCGACCCGCTCAGCGAAGACGCCGCGTTGCGGGAGTCGGCGCACGCCGCCGAGCACCGGGCGCTGACCGCGCTGCGCGAGCACCAGGACAGCCTCAACGGGTCACCCGACGGCCAGCACTGACCGCATGGGCGGCCTGCGGGGGGTGCTGCGCGGGCTGCCGGTGCTGACCGGCCGTGCCCCGCAGTTCGATCCGGCGCGGGCTCCGGCCGACCCGGTCGCGCTGTTCACCGACTGGCTGCTGCACGCCATCGAGGCGGGCGTCGCCGAACCGCACGCGATGACGGTGTCCACCGCCGACGCCGCGGGCCGTCCGTCGGGGCGGGTGCTGATCCTCAAGGATGTCGATGACGGCGGCTGGCACTTCGCGGTGAACGCGGTCAGCCAGAAGGGCCGCGAGCTCGCCGGCAATCCGGCGGCGGCGCTGACGTTCTATTGGCCCGCGTTGGGGCGGCAGGTCCGGGTGAGCGGCGTGGTGAGCGCCGACCCGCCGGCGGTGACCGCCGCCGATTTCCTGGCCCGTCCGGTGGGCTCCCGGGCGATGGCGCTGACCCGCCGGCAAAGCGCCCCGTACACCGATCCCGCCGAACTCGACGCGGCGCTGGACAAGGCGCACCTGGAACTGGCCCGCACCCCGTCCCTGGTGCCCGACGAATGGGTGTCCTATGCGGTGGCCGCCGACGCCGTCGAGTTTTGGCAGGCCGATCCGCAGCGCCGGCACCAGCGGCTGCGCTACGAACGCGCCCGGGCCGGCTGGAGCCGAATCCTAGTGTGGCCGTGAGTCGGTGACCAGCTCACGCAGCTGGCGCAGATGCAGCCACGGGATCACCGGGGTGGCCGCGGTGACCGCGGCGGCCACCCCGTAGCCGGCCCACGCCGCCCCGTCCTTGCCGAGTGCCATCAGGTAGGTGGCCCCGGCGACGGCGGTCAACGCGATGCCCAGCGCGCCCACCAGGGTGGTGGTGCCGCGCAGCCAGATCCGGTCCAGGTCCTCCGGCGGCGGCGCGCTGCCCCGCCCGCCGGCGCTGAACTTCTCGGTGGCCAGGCTGTCGCTGCGGCCGCGGGGCCCCGGCTGCACCGGCCGGCGCGGCGGTCCGCCGGCCCGGCGGACCGGCACCCCCGCCGGCCGCGCGGGCGGGTTGCGCCGGGCGTGCAGCAGCAGCGGGATGGCCCCCACGATGATCAGCGCGGAGATCCCGATGATCACGTACAGCAGCGCGGTGTGCGAGCTGCCGCCGGACTTCTGGAAGCCGCGGCCCAAATCGACCAACGCCACCAGGGCGGCCACGCTGACGCCGAGCAGGATCAGCCAGATCGCCGCGCACCCGCCGAGCAGGATCCGGTCGGTGGTCGCCGGGGAGCCGGCGCCCCGACCCCGCGCGGCGGGAGAACCCCTGCCCACCATCAGCAGCTCGTCTGGGGGGCGTCGTTGCTGTTGGATGACAATACGGTCCCATCGCTGGAGGTGATCGTGCAGTTCAGTTTGGACAGCCGCAGCAGGCTGGAGGCCTCCACCGACCCGACCTCGGACTGCGAGATCGGGGTCAGCGTCAGCGACCAGGGGATGTAGGCGTTGTTCTGGGTCCGTCGCTGCCCGGAGGCGTCGATGTAGGTGATGGTGATCTGGTCGAACGGCGCCTTGGTGCCGGTCACCGAATAGGTGACCTGGCGGGGCTTGGCCTGCGTGGTGGTCGCCGGC
>NZ_MLQM01000223.1:0-7102 GCF_001854525.1 Mycobacterium talmoniae | reverse complement strand
ACACCGCGGGCCAGGTGCTGCCCGCGGTGTCGCGCGAGGTGCTGCGGGCCGGCCCGGACGTCGGTGCCCTGCGGACCGCCCAGGGCGCTCAGATCGGGCACCTCGGTGAGGGTGGCGCCGACCACGACGCCGACGAACCCGGGGTCGGGACGCACCGCCCGGTTGGCCGCCGCCGCGGCGTCGACAATCGCCTGAGCCACCGACCGCCCACCGGCGTCGGCGCGCTGCACGCTCGCCCCTTCGGGGTTGGAGGTGGCCGCCAGCACGAACACACCACGCTGGTTGGCCGCGGCGACATCCAGCAGCGGCCGCAGCGCCCCGAAGCCCAGATACGGCGAGGCGGTCACCGCGTCGGCCGACAACGGCGAGTCACCGAGCCACGCCGCGGCGTAGGCCGCCATCGTCGAGCCGATATCGCCGCGCTTGGCGTCGGCCAGCACCAGCACCCCGGCCGCGCGCAGCGCGGCGATGGTGGATTCCAGCACGCTGTACCCCGCCGCGCCGTAGGACTCGAAGAACGCCACCTGCGGTTTGACGACCGCGAAGTCGGCGTAGGCCGCCACGCAGGTCTCGCAGAACGCGGCCAGCCCGTCGGCGGTGGCCGGTAACCCCCAGGCCTGCAACAGTTCGGGGTGCGGGTCGATGCCCAGGCACAGCGGCCCGCGCCGCGCCGTCGCCGCGGCCAGCCGGGCACCGAAGCCGGTCATCCGGCGCTGCCCGCCGACGCCTCGCCCAACGCGCTGTGCAGTTCTTGCAGTGACCGCACCCCGATATCGCCGCGGATCCCCGCCTCGATGCCCTGCACGGCCGCCGCCGCGCCCTGCACCGTCGTCACGCACGGGATGTTCATGCTCACCGCGGCCGAGCGGATCTCGTAACCGTCGATGCGCGGACCGGAATTGCCGTAGGGCGTGTTGATCACCAGATCGACCGCGCCGGCCAATATCGCGTCCACCGCGGACGCCTCCGGGCGGCCCGCGCCGGGCTCCTCGAACAGTTTGCGCACCTCGTCACAGGGGATACCGTTGCGGCGCAACATTTCCGCGGTTCCCTCGGTGGCCAGCACCCGAAAGCCCAGGTCGGCGAGCCGCTTGACCGGGAAGACCAGGGACCGCTTGTCGCGGTTGGCCACCGACACGAAGATGGTGCCGCCGGCGGGCAGCGACCCGTAGGCGGCGGTCTGGCTCTTGGCGAACGCGCTGCCGAAGTCGCGGTCGATCCCCATCACCTCGCCGGTGGACTTCATCTCCGGGCCCAGCAGCGACTCGATGCTCGAACCGTCGGTGCGGCGGAACCGGTGGAACGGCAGCACGGCTTCCTTCACCGCGATCGGCGCCCCGGGCACGCCGTGCGCGCCATCCCCGGTCGCCGCCAGCAAGCCCTCCGCGCGCAGCTGAGCGATGGTGGCGCCCAGCATGATTCGCGCGCACGCCTTGGCCAGCGGCACCGCGGTGGCCTTGGACACGAACGGCACGGTGCGGCTGGCGCGCGGGTTGGCCTCCAGCACGTAGAGCACATCGTCTTTGAGCGCGTACTGCACGTTGAGCAGGCCCACCACGCCCACACCGTGCGCGATGGCCTCGGTGGCTTGGCGCACCTGCTCGATGTTTTGCCGGCCCAGCGTCACCGGCGGCAGCGCGCACGCCGAGTCGCCGGAGTGGATGCCCGCTTCCTCGATGTGCTCCATGATGCCGCCGATGTAGACCTCGGTGCCGTCGCACAACGCGTCGACGTCGATCTCCAGGGCGTCCTCCAGGAACCGGTCCACCAGCACCGGGTGCTCGGGGGACAGCTGGGTGGCCCGGGTGATGTAGCCGCGCAGGGTGTCCTCGTCGTAGACGATTTCCATCCCGCGCCCGCCCAGCACATAGGACGGACGGACCAGCACCGGGTAGCCGATCTCGGCGGCGATGCGGCGGGCCTGGTCGAAGCTGGTGGCGGTGCCGTAGCGGGGGGCCGGCAGCCCGGCGGCGTTCAGCACGTCGCCGAACGCGCCGCGGTCCTCAGCCAAATCGATGGCCTCCGGCGGGGTCCCGACGATCGGCACCCCGGCGTCGGCCAGCCGCTGCGCCAACCCCAGCGGGGTTTGGCCGCCGAGTTGCACGATGACCCCGACCACCCCGGGGCCGCCGATCCCGGACTGCGATTCGGCGTAGAACACCTCCAGCACGTCCTCGAACGTCAGCGGCTCGAAGTACAACCGGTCGGCGGTGTCGTAGTCGGTGGACACCGTCTCCGGGTTGCAGTTGACCATCACGGTCTCAAACCCGGCCTGGCTCAGCGTCGTCGCCGCGTGCACACAGCTGTAGTCGAACTCGATGCCCTGCCCGATGCGGTTGGGGCCCGACCCCAGGATCAGCACCTTGGGTTTGTCGGTCTGCGGCGCCACCTCGGTTTCGGCGGCGGGGTCGAGTTCGTAGCTGCTGTAGTGGTAGGGCGTTTTCGCTTCGAACTCCGCCGCGCAGGTGTCCACCGTCTTGTACACCGGATGGATGCCCAGCCGCCCGCGCAGCGACCGGACCCCGTCTTCGCCGGCCAGTTCCGGCCGCAGCGCGGCGATCTGGCGATCCGACAGCCCGTGGTATTTGGCGCGCCGCAGCAGGTCGGCGTCCAGGACGGCGGCGTGGTACAGCTCGGAGCGCAGCCCCACCAGCACGTTGATCTGCTCGACGAACCACGGGTCCACCCCGGAGGCCTCGGCCACCTGCTCGACGGCGGCGCCGAGCCGCAGCGCCAGTTCGATGTCGTAGAGCCGGCCCTCGGTCGGGGTGCGCAGCCGGTCGAGGACGGCGCCGACTGAGCTGTTTTCGGGGTCCGGTGCGGTCCAGAACCCGATGCGGCTGGTCTCCAGCGAGCGCATCACCTTGCCGAGTGCCTCGACGAAGTTGCGGCCCAACGACATCGCTTCACCCACCGACTTCATGGTGGTGGTCAGCGTCGGGTCGGCGCCGACGAACTTCTCGAACGCGAACCGGGGCGCCTTGACCACCACGTAGTCCAGGGTGGGTTCGAAGCAGGCCGGGGTTTCCTTGGTGATGTCGTTGAGGATCTCATCGAGGGTGTAGCCGATGGCCAGTTTGGCGGCGATCTTGGCGATCGGGAAGCCGGTGGCCTTGGACGCCAGCGCGCTGGACCGCGACACCCGCGGATTCATCTCGATCACGATCAGCCGCCCGTCGGCCGGGTTCACCGCGAACTGGATGTTGCAGCCGCCGGTGTCGACACCGACCTCGCGCAGGATGGCGATGCCCAGATCCCGCATCTTCTGGTATTCCCGGTCGGTCAGCGTCATCGCCGGCGCCACCGTCACCGAGTCCCCGGTGTGCACGCCCATCGGGTCGACGTTCTCGATCGAGCACACCACCACCACGTTGTCGTGGCCGTCGCGCATCAGCTCGAGCTCGTATTCCTTCCAGCCGAAGATCGACTCCTCGATCAGCACATTGGCGCTGGGCGAGGCGGCCAGCCCGGCCCCGGCCATCCGCTCCAGTTCCTCGATGCTGTGCGCCAGCCCCGAGCCCAGCCCGCCCATGGTGAACGAGGGCCGCACCACGACCGGCAGCCCCAGCTCGGCGACCGTCTCGGTGACCTCGTCCATGGTGAAACACACCCGGCTGCGGGCGGATTCGCCGCCCACCTTCGCGACGATGTCTTTGAATCGCTGCCGGTCCTCGCCGCGTTGGATGGCATCGAAGTCCGCGCCGATCAACTCGACGTTGTAGCGGTCCAGCACCCCGCCCTCATACAGCGCAACGGCGGTGTTCAGCGCGGTCTGGCCGCCCAACGTGGCCAGCAGCGCGTCGATCTTGTTGCCACGCTCGGCCTGTTGGGCGATGACCCGCTCCACGAAGTCGCGGGTGATCGGCTCGACGTAGGTGTGGTCGGCGTACTCCGGGTCGGTCATGATCGTGGCCGGGTTGGAGTTGACCAGGGTGACTTGCAGGCCCTCGGCCTTGAGCACCCGGCAGGCCTGGGTGCCCGAGTAGTCGAACTCGCAGGCCTGGCCGATCACGATGGGACCGGACCCGATGACCAGGACGTGGTTGATATCCGTGCGGCGCGGCATCTACTTCTCCTCACCGCGAGCGTGCGCAAATGTACGCGATTTATCCCGTATCGGCGTACATTTGTGCACGCTCGCGGGGGTGGTGCGGGCGCTCATTGTGAGCCCCCCATCAGGTCGATGAACTGGTCGAACAGGTATTCCGCGTCGTGCGGGCCGGCCGCGGCCTCCGGATGGTACTGCACCGAGAACGCCCTTCCGTCAACGAGTTTGACGCCCTCGACGACGCCGTCGTTGGCGCAGGTGTGGCTGACCACGGCCGGACCGAAGTCGGTGTCGAACCCTTGACCAGCCTCGCCTTCCAGCGCGAAGCCGTGGTTTTGCGCGGTCACCGCGACCCGACCGGTGGCGTGGTCGATCACCGGGATGTTGATGCCGCGGTGACCGAACACCATCTTGTAGGTGGACAGCCCCAACGCCCGGCCCAGGATCTGGTTGCCGAAACAGATCCCGAACAGCGGGATCCCGGCGCCGAGCACCTCCCGGGTCACCGCGACGAGGTGGTCGGCGGTGGCCGGGTCGCCCGGCCCGTTGGATAAGAACACCCCATCGGGTCGCAGGTCGGCGATCTGCTCGAAGGTCACCGACGCCGGCAGCACGTGGCTGCGGACCCCGCGGGCCGCGAAGTTGCGCGGGGTATTGGTTTTGATCCCGAGGTCCAAGGCGGCCACCGTGAACCGGCGCGGGCCGTGCGGGTCCACCACATAGCCGGCCTCGGTGCTGACCTGGCCGGCCAGGTCCGCGCCGAGCATCGGTTGCTGGCCGCGCACCCGCTCCAGCAGTTCCTCGGGCTCGGCGAGCGTGTCACCGGAGAACACCCCGGCCTTCATCGAGCCGCGGCTGCGCAGATGCCGCACCACCGCGCGGGTGTCGATCCCGGCCACCCCGACGATGTTTTGCCGGATCAGTTCGTCTTCCAGCGTCCCGGTGGCCCGCCAGTTCGAGGCCCGCGGCGACGGGTCGCGCACCGCGTAGCCGGCCACCCAGATCTTGTCGCCCCGGCTCTCGGCGTCCTCGTCGTTCCAGCCGGTATTGCCGATCTGCGGGGCGGTGGCCACCACGATCTGGCGGTGATAGCTGGGGTCGGTCAGCGTCTCCTGGTAGCCGGACATGCCGGTGGAAAACACCGCCTCGCCTAGGGTTTGGCCGACCGCGCCGAACGGCGTGCCGGTGAAGATCCGGCCGTCCTCGAGCACTAAGACGGCTTTGGTGGTGGTCATTGCTCCCCCTGTAGCCAGCGGTCGTATTCGTTGCGGTTGTCGGCGCGGAACCCGGTGTCGAGTTCGGTGCCCGACGGCAGCCGCCACCGGATCACCAGGACTCCTCCCTCGTGGTTCCTCATGGGGACAGCCTTACCGACGATGCCGCGCTCGGTGCGCACCGCGATCACGGAGTCGTCCGGAATCCAAATCGGCCGACCGGCGCTGCGCTGCACCATGATTCCCTCGGGATAGCGGGTCAGCACCGCCTTGGTGCGGTAGCCCAAGTCGCCGACCGCCACCCGGTCGTTCCAGCTCGGCACCAGGGTGCAGCCCACATACAGGCCGCGGGTCGCCGCCACGGTCGGCGGCCCCACCGTGTCGGGCACCGGCGGCAGCGTGCCGATCACCGCGGCCTGCCGCTGCGCACGGCGCCGCCAGCCCCGCATCATCAGCTGGATCAGGAAGCCGATCAGCACCACCAGCACGACGGCGAAGATCAGCGACGCGATCAGCGTTCCCGAATTCATGCCGGGCACTTTCCGTCCCGAGCGGTCACCGTGCCGCGCAGCAGGGTGGCGGTCACGCTGGCCGGCAGGCTCATCGACTCGAACGGGGTGTTGGCCGACCGGCTGGCCAGCTCGGTGCCGACCACCGTCCAGGTGGCGTCCGGGTCGACGACGGTGAGGTTGGCCGGCTCGCCGACCTCCAGCGGCCGGCCCTGGTCGGGCAGCCCGACGATGGCCGCCGGCTTCTCGCTCATCACCCGGGCCACGTCGCGCCAGGTCAGCAGGCCCGGTTGCACCATGGTGGCCACCACCACCGACAGCGCGGTCTGCAGCCCCAGCATGCCCGGGCGGGCGGCGGAGAACTCGCAGCACTTCTCGTGTTCGGCGTGCGGCGCGTGGTCGGTGGCCACACAGTCGATGACCCCGTCGGCCAGCGCCTGCCGCAGCGCCTGCGCATCGGTGGCCTCGCGCAGCGGCGGGTTGACCCGGTTCACCCCGTCGTAGCTGGCCAGCCGGTGGTCGTCGAGCAGCAGGTGGTGCGGGGTGACTTCGGCGGTGATCGAAATCCCCTGCCCCTTGGCCCATTTCAGGATCTCGACGGTGCCGGCGGTGGAGGCGTGGCAGATGTGCACCCGGGCACCGGCGTCGCGGGCCAGCAGGGCGTCGCGGGCGACGATCGATTCCTCGGCGGCCCGCGGCCACCCGGAGAGCCCCAGCTTCGCCGCGTTGGGCCCCTCGTGGGCGACGGCGCCGACGGTCAGCCGCGGCTCCTCGGCGTGCTGGGCGATCAGCACCCCCAACCCGGTGGCGTACTCCAGCGCGCGACGCATCACCAGCGGATCGTGCACGCACAGACCGTCGTCGGAGAACATCCGCACTCCGGCGGCGCCGGCGGCCATCATGCCCATCTCGGTGAGCTCGGCTCCGCCCAGCCCGACGGTGACCGCCCCGACCGGGTGCACATCGACCAGCCCGACCTGCTGGCCGCGGTGCCAAACGTGGTCGGTGACCACCGGCGAGTCGGCGACCGGGGTGGTGTTGGCCATCGCGAACACCGCCGTGTAGCCGCCCAGCGCCGCGGCGGCCGAACCGGTTTCGATGTCCTCGGCGTATTCCCGGCCGGGTTCCCGCAGATGGGTGTGCAGGTCGACGAAACCGGGCAGCAGCACCTGACCGGTGGCGTCGATCACCTCGGCCTCGGCGGGAATCGCCAGCCCGGCACCGATCTCGGCGATCTGGCCGTCGTCGACCCGCACGTCGACCTGCTCGCCCTCGCCGTATAAGCGCACCCCGCGAATCAATACGCTCACGCGGCCCCCTCCGTTGCCGAC
>NZ_MLQM01000222.1:0-7325 GCF_001854525.1 Mycobacterium talmoniae | reverse complement strand
GGGCGGTGGGCCCGGCGGGGAGGGGGGATCTGCGTGGGCGACGCCGCCACCGCCGCACCAACTCGCGATCGCCAGTGCGGCGGCCGCCGCGGCAACCTTCGTTGACCTCATGGAATGCCAGGGTAGCCGGACAACCGGGGTGCGCGCTGTCACACCGGCGTCAGCCGGCCGGCGGAGAGACGCGCTAGCCGGCGCGGCAGCTGATCTCCATGCTGTCGGCGTCGCGGACCGGGAAGTTGACCCCGACGTAGCCGTTGCCGGGATCGCGCACGTAGTCCAGGTAGGCCTGGGTGCCCTCCATCTCGGTGTTGTCGGCGACGACCAGGGTCCCCGGTGACAGCCGCGGCTCCAGCAACTGCAGCACCGGCAGGTAGAGCTCCTTCCACCCGTCGAGCAGCACAAAGTCGACCGTGCCGTCCAGCTCGGCCAGGGTGGTGAGCGCATCCCCGGCCAGCACGGTGATCACATCGTCGAGCCCGGCGCCGGCGAAATTCTCCTTCGCCGCGGCGATTTTGGTGTCGCTGAGTTCGGTGGTGATGACGCGTCCGGTGCCGTTGTCGCGGACCGCGGCCGCCAGGTGGATGGCGGAAATGCCGAACGACATGCCGAATTCGACCACGGTGGCCGGCCGGGCCGCCCGCACCAGCGAATACAGCAGTCGACCCGCTTCCGGGGTCACCGGGATGTAGAACTCACTGAACGCGTCGGCGCGCTCCTGCGCGCTGGCCGAGGACAGCCGCTCGAAGTCGTCGGCGCGGGCGCGCAGCAACGGCATCTGTTCCTCGGTGGCGGCATACATGCGGTCCAGGACCGATTGGACGCGAGTGTCGTGCAGTGTGATGGCCATGAACCGAGCGTAGGCGGCGCCGCCGCGCCGTGGTGGCCCACCCGCCGGGGCGGGCCACCCGCTCCCAGGGCTGGTGACCGCCGTCACTAGAACCACTGCGCGGGAACCGAATTCCCACGTTCTACGGCCGTGTCTTCGGCGTTCTGCGGGGGTTTCGCACCTAAGCTTGCTGTGGTCCGGACAGGGAGGGATTGACGTATCGGCGGCAATAGCGGCGTGCCCAGGACGGCTGCTCGGGGCACCGCGCAAGCGAGTACCGGAGCGGCCGAGCGCTACCCCGCGTCCGTGCGTACCACCGGAAAGCCCCGCTGGGTTGCCCCCGTTCCCCGCGCCGCCCGGCTAACCACCTCCCGCGGTGAGGATGCCGCCCGACGTCGGCAGCGCCGACCGGGCATCCACGCCCTGGACGGTCTTCGGGCGATCGCCGTGGCGCTGGTGCTGGCCGAACACGGCGGCATCCCCGGCGTCGGCGGGGGCTTCATCGGGGTGGACCTGTTCTTCGTGCTCAGCGGTTTCTTGATCACGTCGCTGCTGCTGGACGAACTCGGCCGCACCGGCCGCATCGACCTGGCCGGGTTCTGGATCCGCCGCGGCCGTCGGCTGCTGCCCGCGCTGCTGCTGATGGTGTTGACGGTCGCCGTCGCGCGCGAGCTGTTCCCGTCGAGCGCCGTCGCCGGGCTGCGTGACGACGCGATCGCCGCGTTCTGCTGGGTGGCCAACTGGCGGTTCGTCTTCGCCAAGACCGACTACTTCACCCAAGGCGGCACCCCCTCCCCGCTGCAGCATGCCTGGTCGCTGGGGGTGGAGGAGCAGTACTACCTGGTGTGGCCGTTGCTGCTGGTCGGGGTCGCGCTGCTCTTAGCGCTGCGGGCCCGACGCCGCGACCGCTGCGCCACCCTCGGCGGCGTGCGGCTCAGTGTGTTGGTGCTGGCCACGCTGGGTGCGGCGGGCTCGGCGGCCGCGGCGATCCTGCTGGCCTCGGACGCCACCCGGGACCGCATCTATTTCGGCACCGACACCCGCGCGCAAGCCCTGCTGATCGGGGCCGCGGCGGCCGCATTGCTGGTCCGGGACTGGTCGGCGCTGATGGCCGGCTGGCCGGTGATCCGGTCGCGGTGGGGCACCTGGGCGGCGCGGCTGCTGCCGCTGGTCGGCCTGGCGGTGTTGGCGGCGGCGGCCCACTACGTCACCGGCAACGCCCGCGAGTTTCGCGCGGGCTCGCTGACCGTGGTGGCCGTGGCGGCCATCCTGGTCATCGCGCCGGTGGCGTTGCACCAGGACGGGCTGGTGGCCCGGGTGCTGTCCTGGCGCCCGCTGGTGTGGCTGGGTGCCATCTCCTACGGCGTGTACCTGTGGCACTGGCCGATCTTCCTGGTGGTCAACGGGGAACGCACCGGATGGTCGGGCTGGCGGCTGTTCGCGGTGCGCTGCGCGGTCACCGTGGTGGTGGCCGCCGTGTCGTGGTGGGCAATCGAACAGCCGATCCGGCGGTGGCGGCCGGTATTTGTGCCGCAGTTGCCGTTGGCGGGGGCCACCATCGCCACCGCCGTCGCGGTGACCGTGCTGCTCGTGCCGGTTGGCACCCAGCCGCACGCCAACCGCACGCCCGGCCTGCCGCCCGGGATTTCGGCGGCCGCGGCGGTGTCGCCGTCGCCGCCCACCACCAAGCGCCCGGCGCGAGCCGTCGCGCAGCACGACCCGCACCGACCCCGCACCGTGTCGGTGTTCGGCGACTCGATCGGCTGGACGCTGATGCACTACCTGCCGGCCACCCCCGGCTACGACTTCATCGACCACACCATCATCGGCTGCAGCATCGTGCGGGCCGGGCCGTACAGCTACTCCGGGGAGACCCTGGACCAAAAATCCGAATGCGACGCCTGGCCCAGTCGATGGGCCCAGCAGGTCGCCACCGACCAACCGGACGTGGCGCTGCTGATCATCGGCCGGTGGGAGACGGTGGACCGGGTCAACGAGGGTCGCTGGACCCACATCGGTGACCCCACCTTCGACGCGTATCTCACCGTCGAACTGCGCCGCGCGTTCGACGTGCTCGGCTCCACCGGCGCCCGGGTGGCGGTCACCACGGTGCCCTACAGCCGCTACGGGGAGAAACCGGACGGCAGCCTGTACCCCGAGGACGACCCACACCGGGTCGACCAGTGGAACGCGCTGCTGCGCCGCGTGATCGGCCACAACCGCAACATCACCGTCGTCGACCTCAACAAGAAGCTCTGTCCGGATGGCGTCTACACCGCCAAGGTCGACGGCATCAAGGTCCGCAGCGACGGCGTGCACTTCACCCAAGAGGGCGCGGAATGGCTGACCCCGTGGCTGGAGCAGGCTCTGCGCTAGCGGCGCGATGTGCGCAGCTTCACAGCCGGCCGCCCTTCCCGGAATAAAATTAGTTTTGCTAACGTAGTTTTTGTTGTGCGCAGCGTCGCGCAGACCAACTTCCCCAATTTGCTTGTTTAGAGGTTTGTGTTATGTCAATTGAAACCCAGGACGAGCGGCTGGAGCGCCGCATCGCCGATTTGACCGCCACCGACCCGCAGTTCGCCGCCGCCCGGCCCAACCCGGACGTCGCCGCGGCCACCGAGCAGCCCGAGTTGGGCTTGCCGCAGGTCATCCAAACGGTGCTGGACGGCTACGCCGACCGACCCGCGCTGGGACAACGCGCGGTCGAGTTCGTCACCGACCCGGCCACCGGCCGCACCGCCGCTTCGCTGCTGCCGAAGTTCGAGACCATCACCTACCGCGAGTTGTCGGACCGCGTCGCGGCCCTGGCCGCCGCTTGGGCTGCCGAGACGGTGCACCCCGGTGACCGGGTGGCGGTGCTGGGCTTCACCAGCGTCGACTACACCACCATCGACGTGGCGTTGGCGAAGCTGGGCGCGGTGTCGGTGCCGCTGCAGACCAGCGCAGCGACCACCCAGCTGCAGCCCATCGTCGCCGAGACCGAACCGGTGGTGCTTGCGGCCAGCGTGGACAGCCTGTCCGACGCCGTCGAGCTGATCCAAGCCGGTCACGTGCCGGGGCGGCTGGTGGTGTTCGACTACCACCCGCAGGTCGACGACCACCGCGACGCCGTCGACGCCGCCCGCGCGCAGCTGGCGGACACCCCGGTGGTGGTGGAAACCCTGGCCGAGGTGCTGGACCGCGGCACCGCGCTGCCGGCCCCCGCGCTGCCCGCCGTCGATGACGACGCGTTGGCGCTGCTGATCTACACCTCCGGCAGCACCGGCGCCCCCAAGGGCGCGATGTACCCGCAGCCCAATGTCGCCAAGATGTGGCGGCGGTCCGCCCGGAACTGGTTTGGGCCCAGCGCGGCGTCGATCACCCTGAACTTCATGCCGATGAGCCACGTCATGGGCCGCGGCATCCTGTACGGCACGCTCGGCAACGGTGGCACCGCGTACTTCGCGGCCCGCAGCGACCTGTCGACGCTGCTGGAGGACCTCACCCTGGTGCGGCCCACCGAGTTGAACTTCGTGCCCCGCATCTGGGAGATGCTGTTCCAGGAGTTCCAGAGCGAGGTCGGCCGTCGCAGCGGTGACGCTGCCGACCGGGCGGACGTCGAGGCGCAGGTGCTGGCCGAACAGCGGCAGAACCTGCTCGGCGGGCGGTTCCACTTCGTGATGACCGGGTCGGCCCCGATCTCACCCGAGCTCAAGGCGTGGGTCGAGGCGCTGACCGAGCAGCATGTGCTCGACGGCTACGGCTCCACCGAGGCCGGCATGGTCTTGTTCGACGGGGAAATCCAGCGGCCGCCGGTGCTCGACTACAAGCTGGTCGACGTCCCGGACCTGGGCTATTTCGGCACCGACCAGCCCTACCCGCGCGGTGAGCTGCTGCTCAAGACCGAGAACATGTTCCCCGGCTACTACAAGCGGCCCGAGGTTACCGCCGGCGTGTTCGACGACGACGGTTACTACCGCACCGGCGACGTGGTCGCCGAGGTCGGCCCGGACAAGCTGGTGTACGTCGACCGCCGTAACAACGTGCTGAAACTGGCCCAGGGCGAGTTCGTCACCGTCGCCAAGCTGGAGGCGGTGTTCGGCAACAGCCCGCTGGTGCGGCAGATCTACGTCTACGGCAACAGCGCCCACCCGTATCTGCTGGCGGTGATCGTGCCGACCGAGGACGCGCTGGCCGAGCACTCCGTAGAGGCCCTGAAGCCGCTGATCGCCGAGTCGCTGCAGAACGTGGCCAAAGAGGCCGACCTGCAGTCCTACGAGGTGCCGCGCGACTTCCTCATCGAGACCACCCCGTTCACCCTGGAGAACGGGCTGCTCACCGGCATCCGCAAGCTGGCCTGGCCCAAGCTGAAGGCGCATTACGGCGAGCGGCTGGAGCAGCTGTACGCCGAGCTGGCCGAGGGTCAGACCAACGAGCTCAACGAGCTGCGCCGCAGCGGCGCCGAGGCGCCGGTGCTGCACACCGTCAGCCGGGCCGCGGCCGCACTGCTGGGTGCGGCGGCCGGTGATCTGGCGCCCGAGGCGCACTTCACCGACCTGGGCGGCGATTCGTTGTCGGCGCTGACCTACGCCAACCTGCTGCACGAGATCTTCGACGTCGACGTGCCGGTGGGCGTGATCGTCAGCCCGGCGTCCGACCTGCAGGCCATCGCCAACTATGTCGAGGCCGAGCGGGCCGGCTCCAAGCGGCCCACCTTCGCCAGCGTGCACGGCCGCGACGCGGTCGAGGTCGCCGCCGCCGACCTGACGTTGGACAAGTTCCTCGACGCCGCCACGCTGGCCGCGGCTCCGACGCTGCCCGGCCCGAGCGCCGAGGTGCGCACCGTGCTGCTCACCGGCGCCACCGGCTTCCTGGGTCGCTACCTGGCGCTGGAGTGGCTGGAGCGGATGGCCGCCGTCGACGGCACGCTGATCTGCCTGGTGCGCGCGAAGACTGATGCGGAGGCGCGGGCCCGGCTGGACAAGACGTTCGACAGCGGCGATGAGAAGCTGCTGGCCCGCTACACCGAGCTGGCCGCCAAGCACCTGGAGGTTATCGCCGGTGACAAGGGCGAGGCCAACCTCGGCCTGGACGCGGCGACCTGGCAGCGGCTGGCCGACACCGTCGACCTGATCGTCGACCCGGCCGCGCTGGTCAACCACGTGCTGCCGTACGGCCAGCTGTTCGGCCCCAACGCGTTGGGCACCGCCGAGCTGATCCGGATCGCGCTCACCACCAAGATCAAGCCGTTCACCTACGTGTCGACGATCGGGGTGGGCGACCAGATCACGCCCGGCAAGTTCACCGAGGACGCCGACGTGCGGGTGATGAGCCCGGTGCGGGCGATCAACGACGGCTACGCCAACGGCTACGGCAACAGCAAGTGGGCCGGCGAGGTGCTGCTGCGGGAGGCCAACGATCTGTGCGGGCTGCCGGTCGCGGTGTTCCGCTGCGACATGATCCTGGCCGACACCAGCTACGCGGGCCAGCTCAACCTGCCGGACATGTTCACCCGGATGATGCTGTCGCTGGTCGCCACCGGGATCGCGCCCGGTTCGTTCTACGAGCTGGACGCCGAGGGCAACCGGCAGCGCGCCCACTACGACGGCCTGCCGGTCGAGTTCATCGCCGAGGCCATCTCCACGCTGGGCGCCAAGGCCGGCGACGGGTTCGCCACCTACCACGTGATGAACCCGTACGACGACGGCATCGGCATGGACGAGTACGTCGACTGGCTGATCGACGCCGGCTTCCCGGTCCGCCGGATCGCCGACTACGCCGAGTGGTTGCAGCGGTTTGAGACCACCCTGCGGGCGCTGCCGGAGAAGCAGCGTCAGGCGTCGCTGCTGCCGCTGCTGCACAACTACCAGAAGCCGGAGACGCCGATCTGCGGGTCGATCGCCCCGACCGACCGGTTCCGTGCCGCGGTGCAAGAGGCGAAAATCGGCCCGGACAAAGACATCCCGCATGTCACGCCGGCGGTGATCGTCAAGTACATCACCGACCTGCAGCTGCTGGGCCTGCTGTAGGTCGGCGAGCAGACGTAAAAGCCCCCAATGCAACGGCGCATTGGGGGCTTTTCGCGTGGGCTCCAGCGGGGCGCCGCTGAAATCGACGTCCAGATTGACACATAGCCCCCAGATCCGGGGGTTTGCGCCGTATGGACGTCGATTTCAGTGGCGCATGCTCGCGAAGAACGCCCGCACGTCGTCGACGAACAACTCCGGCTGCTCGAACGCGGCGAAGTGCCCGCCGCGCGGCATCGCCGTCCAGTGGGTGATGTTGTAGTTGGTCTCGCACCAGGACCGCGGTGGGCGGGAGATCTCCTTGGGGAACGACGCCACCCCGGTGGGCAACTCGACCCGGCCACCGTCGCGGAACGACGCAAACGACTCCCAGTACAGCCGCGCCGAGGACGCCCCGCTGGCGGTCACCCAGTACAGCATCACGTTGTCCAGCAACTCGTCCCGGGTCAACGCGTTCTCGGGGTGCCCGGCGCAGTCGGTCCACGCCCAGAACT
>NZ_MLQM01000221.1:0-7372 GCF_001854525.1 Mycobacterium talmoniae | reverse complement strand
TCCCGGCCCCCGAAGGGGGACGATGAGCGTGCCCGTTGATTCGCCTCGAGCCCGGCACCCCCGCGCCCGGATCGCGACGGCGGCCGGCCTGGCCGTCATCCTCGTCTCCGCGGTAACCGTGCTGGCGACACCATGGTGGGACCACGTCAGCAGGACCACCTACACCGCCTACTTCGCCAACACCAACGGCCTCTACACCGGCGACGAGGTTCGCATCCTGGGCGTCGCCGTCGGAACGGTGGACAAGATCGAACCGCAGCCCAGCGCGGCGAAGGTCACCTTCTCGGTGGACCGGCAGTACCCACTGCCCGCCGATGCGCGGGCCGCGATCCTATCCCCGTCACTGGTCAGCGCCCGGGCCATTCAGCTCGTCCCGGCCTACTCCGGCGGGCCGAAACTTGCGGGAGGAGCAGCCATTCCGCAGAGCCGCACGGCGGTTCCCGTCGAGTGGGATGACTTCCGGCGGCAGCTGGAAAAGCTGTCCGACTCCCTGCAACCCACGTCCCCGAAGGGGGCCAGCGCAGTGGGCGAGTTCATCAATACCGCCGCGGCCAACCTGCGCGGTGAGGGCGACACCGCCCGCGACACGGTGATCAAACTCTCGCAGGCGGTGTCCGCACTCGGCGACCACAGCACCGACATCTTCAGCACCGTTCGCAACCTGCAGCTGCTGGTATCGGCGCTGTCCTCCAGCAGTGATCTCCTCGCCGCGTTCAACACCAACCTGGCCAGCATCACCACCGTGTTATCCGACACCCCCAATGAGGTGGCCGATGCGACGCGGGGCCTGGACAGCGCCGTAAACGACCTGCGCGGCTTCGTCTCGGAGAACCGGGAAGGGCTGGGGGTGGCGTTCGATCACCTCAACGCGATCACCACCGCCCTCAACGACAGCCGCGGTGATGTCAAACAGATCCTGCACATCACACCGACGGTGTTTCAGAACTTCATGAACATCTACCAGCCCGCACAGAGCGCGATCACCGGAATTCTGGCACCCGTCAACTTTGCCAGCACCGTCCAATTCATCTGCGGGGCAATCCAGGCCGCGTCGCGCATGGACTTCGAACAGTCCTCCAAGCTGTGTGTGCAGTACCTGGCACCCATCATCAAGAACCGTCAATACAATTTCCCGCCGCTGGGAATCAACCCATTCGTGGGAGCGGCCGCCCGGCCCAATGAGCTCACCTACAGTGAGGACCGGCTCAACCCGAGCCTGCCGCCGCCGACGGCACCGGGCGACCAAGAGGCTGGCCCGCCCCCGCCCGCTGAGCCGCCGGCCGCCAGGCCCACCGACCCGGATCTGGGGCTACCGGGCCTGATGGTTCCGCAGGGGCTGCCCGGAGGCCCACCGTGAAAAACCTACTGGCCGCGGGCCTGACGGGCGCCTGCCTGTCGACGGTCTCGGGCTGCACGTGGCGGGGCCTGAACTCCCTGAGCCTGCCGGGAACCGAAGGCAGCGGGGACGGTTCGTACACCGTTCAGGCGCAGTTGCCCGATGTGGTGGTGATCCAGCAGAACACTCGGGTGCGGGTCGCCGACGTCAACGTTGGCAACGTCACCAAAATCGAGGTCCAGGATTGGCACGCCCTGGTGACGATGCGCATCAACGGTAACGTCCATCTGCCGGCGAACAGCACCGCCAAGGTGGGCCAGACCAGCCTGTTGGGCTCAATGCACATCGAATTGTCGCCCCCCACCGATGAGCCGCCGCAAGGCGAGCTCAACGACGGGGCGGTGATCCCATTGGCCCGGGCCAGCACCTATCCGACCACCGAGCAGACGCTGGCATCGGTGTCGGTGCTGCTCAACGGCGGCGGTCTCGCCCAACTGCAAGAGATTAATCAAGCGTTCGCCAAGGCGTTGGCCGGCCGGGAAAACGACATGCGCAGCCTGCTGTCCCAGCTGGACACCTTCATCGCCCAGCTCAACACCCAGACCGACGACATCATCACGGCCACCGAGAATCTCAACGCGCTGACCGAGCAGGTGGCGGCCAAGGACCAGACCGTCGACCACGCGCTCGACACCGTCCCACGCGCCCTGGCGGTGTTGTCGGATCAGCGCACCAAGCTGGCCGACGCCGTCGATGCACTGGGCAAGTTCAGTGCGATCGCCACCTCGACGGTCAATCAGTCCAGGGAATCGTTGGTGAACAATCTGCGCAGCATCGCACCGGTGCTGAGGTCACTGGCCGATGCCGGGCCCGCCCTCACCAGGGGGTTGGACTTCTTGTCCACTTATCCCTGGGTGAAGAGCAACCTGGCCAACTGGTTCCGCGGCGATTTCGCCAACATCACGCTCGTCATCGATCTGACGTTGAGCCGGCTGGACAGCGGCCTATTCACCGGAACCCGGTGGGAGGGTAACCTCACCGAACTCGAGCTGCAGTGGGGCCGCACCATCGGTCAGATGCCAAGCCCCTACACCGTGGGTAATCCGCTGGTCGCCCCCTACCACTTCGGGGGGAGCTGACATGCTGCGCCTGTCCCGCACCGTGTGGATACAGTTGGCGATCCTGGCCGCGGTTACCGTGACCGCGTGCGGGGTGATGGCATTTGGCTTCGTCAAAGTGCCCGCGTTGCTCGGGGTGGGGCGCTACACGGTGACCGTGGAACTGCCCGGCTCCGGCGACCTGTACCCCACGTCGGTGGTGACCTATCGCGGAACCGAGATCGGTAAGGTCAGCTCGATCGACGTCACCCGCAACGGTGTTCGTGCCGTCCTGACCCTCGATTCGTCCATCAAGGTCCCCGCCGATGTCTCCGCTGCGGTACACAGTCGATCCGCCGTCGGTGAGCAGTTCCTGGAACTGACCCCCAACGGCGGCGCCGGCCCGGACCTGCGGGACGGCGCTGTGGTGCCGGTGGACCGGGTACGGCTCCCCGCCGATATCGGGAGCCTGCTCGACGCGACCAACCGGGCGCTACAGGCGATTCCGCCGGACAATCTCCGCACGGTCGTTGACGAGGCCAGTAAGGCCGTCGGTGGGCTCGGGCCAGAGCTATCGCGCATCGTGGACGGATCGACATCGCTGGCGATCGACGCCGGCAATACCGTGGACCCGCTCACCCAGCTGATCGACCACTCCCCGCCGGTGCTGAACTCCCAAGTGCAAACCGCTGATTCGATCCGAACCTGGGCGCAACGGATGGCCGCCATCACCGGGCAGGTGCAAGCCCAGAACACGGCGTTCGCCGACCTGCTGACCATCGGCGCGCCCGCATTGGAGGAGACCAGGGCGCTGCTGGACCGCGTCGCGCCGGCCTTACCGCTGCTGCTGGCCAACCTGGTGAGCTTGGGCGATATCGCGGTGACCTACCGCAACGACATCGAACAGCTGCTGGTCCTGTTCCCCCAGGGCACCGCGGTGATGTCGGCCATCGCGCTGCCGGACGCGGATCTGAAGACGCCGTACCGCGGCATCTACCTCGACTTCAACCTCAACCTCAACTATCCGCCGCCGTGCAACACCGGCTTCCTTCCGGTCCAGCAACAGCGCACCCCCAGCGAGGTCGACTATCCCGAGCGTCCCGCCGGGGAGGTGTACTGCCGGGTCCCGCAGGACTCGGATCTCAATGTCCGGGGGTCGCGCAACATCCCGTGTGAAAACAACCCCGCCAAGCGGGCCCCAACCGTCGAGCTGTGTGAAAGCGACGAGCCCTACGTTCCGCTCAACGACGGCTACAACTGGAAAGGCGACCCCAACGCGACGCTGTCCGGCCAGGGGGTGCCGCAGTACCCGCCGGGCACCGATCCGCGCCAACCGCCGGTGGCCGTCGTTCCCTACGACCCGGCCACCGGTGGCTATATCGGGCCGGACGGCAACCGCTACACCCAGGGCGATGTGGCCCAAGGCAGGAGAGGTGAAACATGGCAGAGCATGCTGATACCGCCGGGCAACTAGAGGATTCGGCCCCCACGGAGGGGGACCGCTCGGGTGCCCGTGCGCTGATCGCGACGGCCCTGGTGCTGGCGGCGCTGACCGGCCTGGCCGGCTGGTTGGGATACCGCAGCTATCAATCTCACGAGGCGCAGGCGCAGCGCGACCTGTTCGTGCAGCTGGCTCGTCAGGCCGCGGTCAACCTGACCACGATCAGCTACACCGAGGCCGACGCCGATGTGCAGCGCATCCTGGATTCGGCGATCGGCACCTTCCACGACGATTTCCAGCAGCGCGCCCGACCGTTCATCGACACCGTCAAACAGGCGCAGTCGAAATCGCAAGGCACCGTCACCGCGGCGGCGCTGGAATCAGTGACCGACGACCAGGCGCAAGTTCTCGTTGCGGTGTCGGTGAAAACATCGATCGCTGCTGCGCCCGAGCAGGATCCGCGCCACTGGCGGATGCGGATCAGCGTCCAAAAGGTCGGTGACGGCACGAAGGTGTCGAACGTCGTGTTCGTGCCGTGACCGACCCGCAGTAAAGGAAGAGAGCCCCTCATGTCGCTCGACACTGACCTGATCCCCGACACATCATCGCTCGATGACGACGAGAATTGGTCCGACGCCGCCGATCTCGGCCGCGATGTGGCCGACGAAGCCGAAGCGGCGGACGACGCCGACATCGTCGAACCGGCGCCCACCGGGCCAGGCCGGCGGTTCCCCTGGTCGCGTCTGCTGGCACGCGCGGTCCTGCCGGGTTTGGCGCTGATCGTGGCGGTCGGTTGCGGGTACCTGAAGTGGTGGGACGAATCGGCGCGAGTCGGGCAAACCGTGGCTGCGCAGTCCGTGCACGCCGCCACCGACAGCACGATCGCGATCCTGTCCTACCGGCCCGACACCGTGGCGACCGCCCTGCCCGCGGCCGCCGACCGCCTCACCGGCACCTTCCGTGACCAGTACACCCAGCTCATTAACGACGTAGTCGTTCCCGGCGCGCAACAGCAACGCATTTCGGCTGCCGCCACGGTGCCGGCTGCCGCATCGGTGTCGGCCAGCAGCACGCACGCCGTCGTCTTGGTGTTCGTCAACCAGACCACCACCATCGGCGACGATCCACCCACTAACACCGCGTCTAGCGTGCGGGTCACCCTCGACAAGGTCCATGGCCGATGGCTGATTTCGCAATTCGAACCGGTGTGATCGTGGCGGCCGGCCTGCTCGGCCTCGGCGGGATGGCGGTAGCGCAAGCCAGGGCCGACTCGGTGGCCTATCTGGTCAACGTGACCGTGCGGCCCGGCTACAACTTCCCCGACGCCGATGCTGCGCTCGCCTACGGGCGCGGCATCTGCGACAAGGTCGCTGCGACTCGTGGCTACCCAGCGCTCGTGGGCGATGTCCAAGCCGACTTCGGCACCACCGACGAGTTCCAGGCCACCTATCTGATCAGCCAGGCGGTCAACGAACTGTGCCCAGCGCTGATCTGGCAACTGCGCAACTCCGCCGCCAACTACCGGCCTCCGGCACCGTGACCCTCGGTAACGGCCACCGCGTGTGGGTCCTGGCGGTGCTGCCGATCGTGGTGAGCGCTGCCGTGAGGGTACCCGCTGCGCACGCCGACAACTCACGCCTCAACAACAGCGTCGTCGCCAACATTTACACCATCCAGCACCAGGCCGGGTGCACCAACGACGTCAAGGTCAATCCTCGGCTGCGGCTGGCCGCGCAATGGCACACCCTGGATGTGCTGAACAACCCGGACCTGGACGGGGACATCGGCTCGGACGGATCCACGCCGCAATCCCGCGCCCAGGCCGCCGGGTTTCAGGGTGCGGTGGCCGAAACCGTGGCGATCAACCCCGCCCTGGCGATCACCGGCATCGAGATCCTGCACCAGTGGTACTACGACCCGGCGTCCTTCGCGATCATGTCGGACTGCGCCAACACCGATATCGGGGTGTGGTCGGAGAGTAGTATCAATCGCACCGTGGTGGTGGCCGTCTACGGCCAGCCGAGCTGACTCGGCATCGGACTCGGCCGCGAGCGTGCGCAAATGTACGCCGAGAAGCCTGTGGGAGTGGCATTTTGCGCACGCTCGCGGGAGGAAGGGGCCTACAGTCGGGCGGCCAGCTCGGTGCCCTGTTTGATGGCCCGCTTGGCGTCGAGCTCGGCGGCCACCGCGGCGCCGCCGATGATGTGCGGGCGTATGCCGGCGGCGCGCAACCCGTCTTCCAGATCCCGCACCGACTCCTGGCCGGCGCAGATCACCACGTTGTCCACCGCCAGCAGCTGCGGCCGCTTGCGGTCGGGCCCAAAGCTGATGTGCAATCCCGCGTCGTCGATCCGCTCATAGTTCACCCCGGAAAGCTGCTGGACCTTCTTGGCTTTCAGCGAGGCGCGGTGCACCCAGCCCGACGTCTTGCCCAGCCGGGTGCCCTGTCGGCCCTTACTGCGCTGCAGCAGATACACCTCACGGGCCGGCTCGGCCGGGATCGGCGTGGTCAGCGCGCCGCGGGCTTCCTGCGGATCGGCGGCACCCCATTCGGCCTTCCACTCCTTGAGGTTCAGGGTGGGGGAGGCGTCGGTGACCAGGAACTCGCTGACGTCGAATCCGACGCCGCCGGCACCGATCACGGCCACCGACTTTCCGATCGGGGCGCCGGAGATCGCCTGCGCGTACGACAGCACCTTGGGGTGCTCGATGCCGGGAATGTCGGGAATCCGCGGCGCCACCCCGGTGGCCAGCACCACCTCGTCGAACCCGGTCAGCTCCGCAACACCGGCGCGGGTGTTCAGCCGCACACTCACGCCGTATTTGTCCAGCATGGTCGTGTAGTAGCGGATGGTCTCGGCGAACTCCTCCTTGCCGGGAATCCGCTTGGCCAAGTCGAATTGGCCGCCGATCACCGGGCCGGCCTCGAACAGGGTCACGACATGACCGCGCTGCGCGGCACTCACCGCCGCGGACAGTCCGGCCGGGCCGGCGCCGACCACCGCCACGTTGCGGGCGCGGCGAGTCGGGCCCAGCACCAGCGTGGTTTCCCGGCCGGCCCGCGGATTGAGCAGACAGGACACCTTCTTGTGCACGAACGCGTGATCCAAACAGGCCTGATTGCAGGAGATGCAGGTGTTGATCTCGTGGGCGCGGCCGTCGGCGGCCTTGGCCACCCAGTCCGGGTCGGCCAGCATCGGGCGGGCCATCGAGATCAGCTGCACCTGGGTGTCGGCCAGGATCTGCTCGGCGGCCTGCGGCATGTTGATCCGGTTGGACGCCACCACCGGGATGCCGACGTGTTCGGCGACCGCGCTGGAAATGTCGACGAACGCGCTGTTGGGCACCGAGGTGACGATGGTCGGCACCCGCGCTTCGTGCCAGCCGAACCCGGAGTTCAGCAGCGTCGCACCCGCAGCCTCGACTTCGGTTGCCAGCGCCACGGTCCCGTCCCAGCTCTGCCCGTCCGGGCCGGGGTGGGCCGTGGGGGTCCGGTGG
>NZ_MLQM01000220.1:0-7543 GCF_001854525.1 Mycobacterium talmoniae | reverse complement strand
CTCCCCCACCCCCCGCCTACCCACCTTCCCATCCTGCACACACCCCCGCACCCGCCAACTCAGCGCCAAGTACGCCAACGGCAGCATCAGATGTCTCTAAGCGCCACCCCGGAGGCCTGCCCGACCGAGTTCAGCGGTTCGGTTGCGCTAGACACCAGCTGCGACCCCTGCTCGAAGACCGAACTCAGCGGCGCCGTCATCTCCCCCGGCGACGCCGCCGCCTGCGCGCCGGCCTGCACGGCCTGGGCGGGGGCGCCCACCGCGTCACCCGGATTCGCGGCCGCTTCGGCCACGGCCGTGGCCGCGCTGGCCGGCGCGGCCGGTGAGGCACCCATCGGCGCCACCGGCGGCGGCACCGCCAACGCGGCCGTCAACGCACTCAGTGCCCCCGAATACGTCAGCCCCACACTGGAATTGTGCGGCCAGTGCTCACCGAAGTACTCCATGTCCCGTTCGATGATGGCCGGGGTGTTCTGCCCGAGAATATTGCTGGCCATCAACGCCGCCCATTCGTCGCGGTTGGTCTGACAGACCACCGACGGAATCACCGCCGGGCGGGCGCAGGCGTAGGCGTCCAGGGCGGCCTGCACCACCGACACCTTGTGGGTGGTCCACCCCACCATCGTCTGCAATCCGGCGTTGAGGCCCGTCGCGCTCACCGTCGAAGCGGCCCCACCCAATCCGATCCACTGGGTGGCGGTGGCGGCGGTGTTGACCGCAGACAGCCCCATGGACAGTTCGTGGCTGATGGTCTCGGTAATCCACACCAGTTGGTTGGCGATCGTCGAACCCGGGCCGGGCCCGGCCTCAAGGATCGCCGCCACCACTTCCGGCGGACCCATCCACCGGGGGTCGAGCGCCATCGGCCCGTTAGGGCAGGAAGCTCGACAAGTTGGTGGCGCTGGCCAGCTCGTTCAGCAGGTAGCTGATCGACGAGAGGCTTTGGCCGCCGGCGAACGCCACCCGCTGCCCGACATGTTCGGCGGCCGCCCCCAGATAGGCGGTCCCCGCCGCGTTGAGGGCCGCGGCGAACGCCGCCGAATCCGCATCCGCCGCCAGGGGCACCACCCCGGTGAGCGCTGCGGATCCGGCCGCGGTGCTGGCGGCCATCTCCCCGCTCAAAATCGTTTCGGTCAGCGCCGATATGTCAACCGCCGCGGTATTCACATCCAGCAACGACATCGTGCCTCCCCAGGTCGTGTGCCCCGGAATTGTCCGAGTCTAAGCCGTCCCTCATCGCCTGTCGATACACCCGACCGGCGCCCCACCAGCGGGCGCCGATCACGTCGGCGCCCCGACCAGAACACCCTCGATCTCCCCGTCGGAGGTGACCAGCAGGCCCCGCCCGGGCGGGAGTTGCTGGGCGCTGATCCTCCCGAAAACCTTGACGTTGGTGGGGTCGTTGTCCATGAACAGCGTGGGGGATCGCGACGCGGTCAGCCGCTGCAGGAACGGGTTCATCACCGACACCCCGGCCCAGTTGCCGGGCAGCCGGGAAGCGATCACGTGCAGGCCGATCTCCCGGCTGCGTTCGATCAACCCCCACAGCGGCGCGGTCGCCGCCGGTTTGCCGATCCCGCCGTGCGGGCGCAGTTCCTGTTCGTCGTCGAGCAGGACGAAATGGTGGGCGCCTCGCCACGCCGACCGCTGCAGCAGCTCCTGTTGGGTCAGCCCGGCCGGCGGCAGCCGATCGCGCAGCAGCGCGGCCAATTCGGCGATCACCCGGTCGATGTCATCGGCGGTGTAGGCGTAGGCCCGCACGTGCGGGCCGACGACCTTGCCGATCAGCGACGTCTTGGGGTCCAGGATGGTGATCTGCGCCTGCTCGGGGCCGAACCGGCTCAGCACGGCCTGCCCGAATGTCGCCAACGTGGTTGTCTTGCCGCATAATTGGCGTCCCATCACCAACATGTTGGGCACTAGCCGCGCGGGCAGCGCCACCGGCTGCAGCGCGGTCTCACCGATGGCGAACGGGATGTTCAGCGGATCCGCGGCCGCCGCGGTCCCCGCGTAGGCGGTGACAATGCGGGTCAGCGGGATCCGCTCGGGCAACCGGGCCAGGGTTTCGACCTTGTCGGTGCCGGCGACCGCGCCGACGACCGCGCCCACGTGTCGGGTGCCGAGGCGGCGGCCGTCGGCGCCGGTGATCTCGGGCAGCCCCACCAGCAGCTCGTAGCCGTCGCGGGTCAGGCCGAAGCCCGGACGGTCCAACGTGTTGCGGGCCGCCTTGCGCTGCTCCATCGAGGTTCCCATCTGCGACTCGTCGGGGTTGGACAGCCGCAGTTGGATGCGCACGTTGGAGACGTTGAGCAGGGCTTGCTTCTGCCCGACGAACCAGGCGGTGGCGCTGGTGGCGACGTGCACGCCGTAGGACAGGCCCTGCCTGGCCACCGCGATCGCCCGGTCGCCCATGGCGGGGTCCTTGTCGTAGAGATCGCCGAAGTTGTCGATGACCAGGAAGACGTCGCCGAACTTGTCGGCCGGGTCGGTGCCGCCGCCACCGCCCGCGCCGAATCGCCGTTCCCGGAACTCGGCGATATCGATTTGGTAGTGCTTGAAGGCGGCCTCCCGCGCCCGGATCAACCCCTCGATGGTGGCGATGGTGCGGGACACGCCCTCGCTGTCGGCCAGGCTCACCACCCCGGCGACGTGCGACAGGGTCTCCACCGGATACAGCGCCGCGCCGACGCAGAAGAACGTCACCCGCTCCGGCCGGTACATCAGCGCCGCGGACATCATCACCGTCATCAAGGTGGTGGATTTGCCGCGTTGGGCGGTCGCGACCACCATCAAATTGTCGAGTTCGGCGTCGATGACGTGCACCCGTTGCGCATGCTCGTCGGGGATGTCGACGACGCCCAGCGGGAACAGCAGACCGCGGTTCTGCCCGTAGTCGACGTGCCACGGCTGGCCCCGCCACTGCCCCACCAGCGCATCGACCGGTTCGCTGGCTTCCAGCGGCGGCAGCCAGATCCGGTGCGGCGGGCGGGCCGGATGGGCGCTCAGCGACTCCCGGATGACGTCGACGACCTTCTTTTTGCGGAACCCGTCCGGGTGGAACACGAACTCGTCGGGTTCCTCGGTCTCGTCGACCACCGTCAACGCCGCGCTGTCGGCCTCACTGAGCGGCTGATACTCCCAGGTCAACGGCCGCGGCTGCGAGAAGCCCACCGCGACAGTCTTGTTCACCTGCGCCGACTTCTTCGGCAGCACAAACGGCGCGGACACATAGAAGCAGCGGAACTGTTCCAGGTCGCGGGGTCCGACCTTGAGCAATGCGTACCCGTTCTCCCGGGACGGCAGGTGCAGCGCCGCGTCGCTGCCGATCACGTCGCGGGAGTCTTCGGCGGTCTCGGCGCGCAACGCCACCCGGAACGCGATGTTGCTTTTCGCCTTGCTCAGCGACGACAGGTCCAACCGTTGGCCGCCGAGGGTGAAGAACACGTTGCAGCCGCGCCCCTCCTGACCGATGTGGATGACCAGGTCGATCCACTCCTGGTGGTGGATGAACAGCTCCAGGTACTCGTCGATGATCACCAGCAGGATCGGCACCGGCTCCAAATCCCGCCCCGCCAACCGCATTTCCTCGTACTCGTTGGCGTCGCGCGCGCCGGCGTCCTTGAACAGCCGGTACCGCCTCGCGATCTCGCCGTTGATCGCCTTGCGCATCCGGTCGGCCAGATGCCGGTCGTCCTTGCCCAGGTTGGACAGCGAGCCGGCCACGTGCGGGAACCCGTCGAGGTCCTGGGCCGCGGACTCGAACTTCATGTCGACGAAGATGACGATGAACGTCTCCGGGGAGTGGGTCAGCGCGATCCCGCTGCACAGCGACAAGAAGTACTCCGATTTGCCGGAGCCCGAAGTGCCGATCACCACCGAGTGGAACCCGAAACCGCCGAAATCCTTGGCACGCAAGATGACGTACTGCAGTTCCCCGCCGGGTTTGACCCCGACCGGCACCATCGCCCACTTCGGGTCGCCGCGGCCGCGGCTTTCGGCCCACAGCCGATCCACGTCGAGGTGGCGCGGGTCGGTGACGCCCAGCGCCCGCAACAGTTCCCCACCTTGGCTATCGGTGGTCGGCAACTCCCCGGCCGCCATCGGGGACCACCGCGCCAACGCGCGCGCATAGCGGTGCGCGGTGCTTTCGGCCAGCATGTCGGCGACCGCGTAAAACGCGTCGCGGTGCCGGAGCCGGCCCTCGGCCAGCTCGAAGCGCTGCTCCGCGTCGGCGAAACCGACCCCGGTGCCGGGGCGGGTGGCCAGCCGCAGCACCGTAATCCCGGCCATCCCCTTCTGTCCGGTGACGCCCTCCCATTGCTCGGGGGTGCCGGCGTTGTCGTCGACGATCACCCAATGCGGGCCCAGCGCGGGCCCCGTCCCCGACTCGATCGGGGAGGGCATCGAGGTGGGGCTGGCCCCGGTCGGCGGGGTCCACGGTCCGCGACCCTTGCGGTGCAGCTCGGCGTCGAGCGCCTCTTCGAGTTCGTTCGGCGCGGTGAACACCAACCGCCGCAGACCACAGGCGTCGAACATCTCATCGTGTTGGTTGTGCGGCAGCCACACCAGCCACGACCACAGCTGCGGATGCCGGGTGACCACCATGAGCTTCACGTCGTGCGGGCTGTGGTAGACCGCCAGCGAGCACAGCATCGCCCGCATCAGGTCGTGCAGTTCGGCGGGGTCGGCACCGACAAAGCTGAAGCCGGGTTTCGAGCGCAGGCTCACCACCTTCCCGATGCCGCGAATCTTGCTCTGCTCCAGGATGAAGTCCCGCAGCGCCCCGCCGGTGACCGGTTCGAGTTCTTCGCCGATCGGGACCTCCGGCCATTGCAGCGACACCGCCGAATCGCTGGTCGCCTGCACGCCGATGCCCAGCCGCACATCCAGAAAGTCGGGGTCCTCGGGTCGGCGCTCCCACATCCGCGGGCCCCCGATCACGGTGTCCAGCTGCTGCGGGTCGCCGTGCACGAACAGCTGGCTGCGGCGCTGCTCTTGGGCGGCCCGCTGCACCTCGTCGCGGTCCTCGTCGAGTTGGCGCAGGTAGCTGCGGCGCTGCTTTTCCTGCTCGCCCCAGCTGATCCGGCGGCCGCGGCCGAACCGGCCGGAAAACATCAACGCGCCGAAACCGGCCAGCCCCATCATCGGGAAGAACCCCGACTGCAGCGACCGGACCCCGGAGGTGTACATCACCACCAGGGTGCCGACGATGCCGACCAGCAGCGCCGGGATGGCGATCATCAGCAAGATGTTGCGCGGCTCGCGTTCCGGCAGGGCCAGCGGTGCGGCGACGGCCACCCGCGCCGGCGGGACGACCGGTACCGGCCTGCGGGCGCCGCGCACGAATCCGCGTTTGGACATGGCTAGCCTCCGGTTGTCTCGGCGCGCGAGACGGGGGCCACCGCGCCGTGCCCGGCGATGGTGTCGTGGGCCAGCAGCGCGGTGTCGCGGCTGATCGCTGGCCCGGCGGCGAAGGTGCGCACGATCGGCCAGGGGGCTTGCACGGCACCGCGGGGGTCGAGGTCGAGCGCCTGCAACGTCTGCTGGTCCCATTGGATGCCGTACCGAACACCTTGCGGCGACACCCAATACAGGCTTTCGCGGGTGTCGGCGGTGGCGACACCGCTGGTCGTCGCGACGAGGTTGGCCGCGCCGGGCAACACCAGGGTCTGGTCGGCCTCCACCGAATCGGGTGCCCGGTCGTCGCGCACCAGCCTCACCAGCCGGGCGTCCATGCCCGTCGGCACCGGCAGCCCCCGCCCGGTGAGCACCGCGACCGCGGCTTGCGGATCGCTGGACTGTTTCTGCCAGCCGACACAGGTGACGGGGCTGGCGGTGGTGTCCACAAACTGCAGCCGGCCGCGCGGGTAGTAGTCCACGTCGAGCACGTCGACGACCGGGATATTTACTAGCTTGTCCGGGCCGACCAGCCGCGGGGTCGGGTAGCCCTGCGCGTCGGAGGTGCGCAGCAGGTCGGCGACGAAACTGGTGATCTGCTGCACGCCGCCCGGTAGCAGGACATAAAAGCCGCTGACAGCACCGTTGGCGTCCCGGGTCTGCAGAACGGTGCCGACGGTGGCGTCGCGCACCCAGACCGAGGGGGTGCCCTTCTCCGGGACCTGCGGAACCACAAGGGGTTCGGTGGCCGGCAGCGCATCGAAGAGGGCGTTGGAGATCGCGATCGGGCGCGTCACGCCCGGGTCGAGGCCCAGGTTGAAGGTCACCGACCGGTCGGTGGGGTCGATCGCCGACCGGTGACCGCCCCAGATGACGTAGGTCGCGTCCTTGTGCCGGGCGAGGATGGCCTGGGCGGGGCCCATCGGCGCGGCCCGGCCGAACACCGACAGCTCCCCGGCGATCGCGGTCACCGTCGGCGCCGCCCCGCTGCCGGGGGCGGCCGCGGTGTCGCACACCGACCACGCCGACACCGACCCGGCGGTGACACCGAGATCATCTGGGACACCAGGTATTCCGATCATCGGACCGGTCGGATACTTGACGATTTCGCGGGCGGTCACCCAGGTCGGCCGGGCCGCGCTGCCGACCGCCAACCGCGCCGAGGTCAGGTTGAGCGCCGGATGCAGCCGTCCGTCGATCTTCGCGTACACCTGGCCGGTGTCGCGGTCGCCGACGATCGCCGCCTGGCCCACCAGCCCGGCGGGCTTCATCACGTGCAGCAGCGCCATCCAGCCGACACCGATCAGCACGAAGACCATCGACAGCACCAGCGCCGCCTGCTGTTTCCGGTCGTCGTGTTTCATCCGGACCGAGAATCGGGTGATCGCGGCCCGCAGCCGCCGGTTGTAGAACAGGTGGCCCGAGTTCTGGTCTCGGTTCGACAGGTTCAGCGGCACGGTCAGTATCCTTTCGGCGGACGACTGGAATCCGCTTGCTGCACCAGTGCAACAAGATTCGCACCGTCGGCGGTCACGCCGTAGCGCTGCATGACGTAGTTGATCGACGCGCAGATGTTGGCCACCGGGTCGTAGATGTTGGTCGAGGTGCCCGGCTGATGGTATTGGGCGAAGGTGGCCGGGAGGGTCTGGGTGAGGCCGCGGGCGTAGCCCAGCCGGTGGCCGTCGGGCTGGACCGGTCCGGGCGCGGTGGCCGGTTCGGACGCCACCGCCAGCGCCCGGCCCCCCGACTCGCGGGCGATCAGGGTTTCATAGCCGCGCAGCCAGCGCCGCCGCGCGGCCGGGTCGGTGATGCCCAGCCGATCCAGCGCGTGGGCGATCCGGTTCCGCACGGTGCCGGACGGGGCCGACCGGGCGTAGCGCACCGCGCGCAGCGGGATGGCGTGGGCCGCGGCGCCGTGCTGGTCGGCGGCGCGCCGGCGCTGCGGGTAGGTCAGCCGCCGCATCCGCCGGGTCAGGTCGCGGGCGCGACGTCGGGATCGGCGGATGTGGCGGCGTTGCCCGCGGAGGCGAGCCGTCATGCGGCGCAGGGCTTCCCGTCGCCCCAACGCGGTGTCCGCGGCGGGCACGGTGTCGGCGAGGGCGTCGTCGAGCAGCGCCCGGGTCGCCCGGCGCGGACACCGCGTTGG
>NZ_MLQM01000219.1:0-7570 GCF_001854525.1 Mycobacterium talmoniae | reverse complement strand
ACGCGACAGACCACTATCCTCAACCATGACGTCCTCCTCGGTGTATTGGGATACCAAGCCCGTCAACGACACCAGGAGGACGTCTTTTTGATCAACATTTATCGACATAGCCCTCTTACTACGCCGGGATGACTTCCGGGTTTACGCACGGTCGCGCCGGGTAGCGCGTCGGCCGGGCAGCGATGAGCGCACATCAACGGGCGCTGCGCGACGCGGGTCTGCTCCACGGTCCAGGCCCACGCGGGCACTACGGCAGCTGGTTGGCCAATGCCGAGCGGCGCGGCGTCGCCCCCGATGTCGTCTTGGACATCGCTCGACGGCACCGCCTGGCCCCGGACAGCTTCGCCGTCCTGGAGGACATGGCCGTCGTCACCGACCCCGACGGCAAGTCGTTCTTCCTGATCCCGCCGGGCACCAGCGGCGCCGACGCGCGCCGCGCGGTGTGGCTGACCTACCTGCTCAACGCCGGCACCGGGTACGCCAAGGCGGGTCGGGGTGGGTGCACCGACTTCCCCGAGACGCCGTATGCGGTGAGTGAGGCGCAGCGGATCATCGACCGGCAGCGGGCCAACCGCTGGAGCTACCGGGTCATCGCCCGCACCGGGGTGAGCCTGGTCGCCACCCCCAACGGCATCCTGATGGGCGTCGGCGGCGGTCTGTTCAGTCGACGGGGCGGCACCACCTGGGGCGACGTCTTCCTGCTCAACATCGGCCCCGGCGCCGATCCCGCCGCGCGGCTGCGCGACGTCGTCGAATCCGGGGTCGCCTGGTACCAAGGCGGCGACGGCCGCCCCTATCCCGGGCGCCTCGACCTGGATCGGCTGCTGCACCATGAGGAGCGGCACTGCCGGCAGTGGGCCGCGCTGGGTCCGTTGCGGATGAGCGCCGGCTACCTGGCAGCCGAGGCGCGGGCGCGAATGTTCGGTGGGGCGAACCGTTTTGAGTGCGACGCCGGCCTCGGCGACGGCGGGTACCGGTGATGCGGCGGGGCGCGGGCGCCGGGCGCCGGGCTCCGTGGCCGCGCGAGCGTGCGCAGATCCGGGAATTTGCTCGGCGTGTCGACCGGGGACACGCACGCTCGCGGCAAAGGGGAACCGCCGAAAATTCGGTTGGTGGGGTGCCGAAAGCCTGCTTAGCTGATAGCAACTGGTCAAACGACCATAACCCACCCGAGAAAGAGACGACCGTGAGCACCAGGCCAGAGGGCGCGCCCGCCGTGCCCGCCAAGATCGGCGGCAAGCTGCTGAGCTTCGCCACCGAGGTCGACGAGCTGACCCTGGAGCAGGCCAAGGCGACCGCGTCGATGCCGTTTGTGCATCCGCACGTCGCGCTGATGCCCGACGCGCACTTCGGCAAGGGCTCCTCGGTCGGCACGGTCATCCCCACCGTCGACGCGGTGATCCCCGCCGCGGTCGGCGTCGACATCGGTTGCGGTATGGGCGCTATCCGCACCCGGTTCACCGCCGACGACATCGCCGGGCGTGACCTGGCGGCGCTGCACGCGTCGCTCGACTCCGCGATCCCGATGTCCAAGGGCGGCTACAACCGCAGCTACGACCGCTTCCCGTTCACCCGGCCGCGGGTCGAGGCCCTGGAGGCGTTGGCCGACAGCAGCAACGTCGACCCCGACGCGCACGCGAAGAACTGGCGGCTGCAGCTGGGTTCGCTCGGTGGCGGCAACCACTTCATCGAGCTGTGCATCGACGACCGTGACCGGGTGTGGCTGTTCTTGCACTCCGGGAGCCGCGGCGTCGGGAACCGGATCGCCAACCGCCACATCACGATTGCGCAGAAGCTGATGAAGCGGTGGTGGATCGAGCTGCCCAACGAGGACCTCGCCTACCTGCCGCAAGGCACACCCGAGTTCACGCAGTACCTGCGGGATTTGGCGTGGGCGCAGGCGTTCGCGCTGGAGAACCGGTCGGAGATGATGGACCGGTTCCGTCGGGCGTTCACCCATTGGATGGGCCTGGACCCGCACGACGACGCCGAGGGCATCGAAGTCGAGCGGGTGCTGTGCCACCACAACTACACCCGCCGCGAGGAGCATTTCGGCCGCGAGGTGTGGTTGACCCGCAAGGGCGCGATCGACGCCCACGACGGCGTGATGGGTTTGATCCCCGGCAGCATGGGCACCCGGTCCTACGTCGTGCGCGGCAAGGGCAACCGGTCGGGACTGTGTTCGGCGCCGCATGGCGCCGGGCGCCGCTACAGCCGGCACAAGGCCCGGCAGCTGTTCACCGTGGACGACCTCGCGGACCGGATGGCGGGGATCGAATACAGTCGCGCCCGCGCCGCCAAGCTCGTCGACGAGATCCCCGACGCCTACAAGGATGTGGAGCGCGTCATCGCCGACGCGGCGGATCTGGTCGAGATCGTCGCGGTGCTGCGCCAGGTGCTCAACGTCAAGGGGGAGTGACGGGGCGGCCCGTCGTGCGCGAGCGTGCGTAAACCCGGTGATTTGCCCGGCGTGTCGACCGGGGACACGCACGCTCGCGCAAAAGGCGACCCGCGCTTAGATGCCGGCGTCGAAGGCGCGGGCGCGCAGGGAGCGCTCCACCCCGGCGCGGCCCTCTGACACCAGCCGGCGCAACGCCGACGGCACCTCGGGGTCGGCCAGGAAGGCGTCGGCGGCGGCGATCCCGTCGTCGCTGATGTCCCAGCCCGGGTACAGCCCGACGACCACGGTCTGCGCGACCTCGCTGGACCGGCGCTCCCACACCCCGGGGATCGCCGCGAAGTAACGCGCGGTGAACGGCTGCAGCAGCTCACCCTGGCCGGGCTGCACGATGCCGGCGATGATCGAGCGCCCGGTGATATTGGGCAGCGTGTCGTCCTCGATCACCTGCTGCCAGGCCCGCTCCTTGACCGCGGCCTGCGGGCGGGCCGCGGCGGCCTGCGCGGCGTTGCGGCGACCGGCCGCGGTGGGGTCGCGCTGCGCCTCGGCGTCGATGAACGGGGTGGCCGACCCGTCGGCGTCGACGGCACCGGATCTCGCCAGCGCGGTGACGATGCGCCACCGCAGGTCGGTGTCGACCGTCAACCCGGCCAGCCCCTGGCCGGCCGGGTCGGCGTCGAGCAGCGCCGCCAGCACCGCGGTGTGCGGCGCGGACAGCACCGAGGTGCACAGCGCGTTGACGAACGCCAACTGGTGATCCGATCCCGGGTCGGCGCCGCGGGCCAACTCCAGCAGCCGGTCGGCGAACGCCGGCCAGCCCTGCGCGGCCGCCCAGCCCGGCTCGGCGTAGGACCCCAACGCGGTCTGGGCCTGCAGCAGCAGCCGCTGCGCCACCCCGACCTCGGTTTCGGCCTGCACCCCCCCGGACACCAGCGCCACGAAGTCGCGCGCTTTCAGCTCGGCCTCCCGGGTCATCTCCCAGGCCGCCGACCACACCAGGGTGCGGGGCAGCGGTTCGGCGATGTCCGCGATGCGCTCCAGCGCGGTGGCCAGCGACGCGGGGTCCAGCCGCAGCGCGCAGTAGGTCAGGTCGTCGTCGTTGACCAGGATCAGCTTGCCGCGCGAAACTCCCGCCAGCGCAGGCACTTCGGTGCTCGGGCCGTCGACGTCGAGTTCCTCGCGGTGTACCCGCACCAGCCGGCCCGAGCCGGCCGGGTCGTCGTCGTAGACGCCGACGGCCAGCCGGTGCACCCGGGTTTCCCCGGCGCCCGGCGCGGCCCCGCTCTGGGCGACCGCGAACCGGGTGAAGCGTCCGTCGTCGTCGACGTCGAAGTCGGCGCGCAGCGTGTTCAGCCCGGTGGTCTTGAGCCACTGCTGACCCCACCCGGACAGATCGCGGCCCGACGCCTTCTCCAGCGCGGCCAGCAGGTCGTCGAAGGTGGCGTTGTCGAACGCGTGCGCGGCGAAGTAGTCCCGCAGCCCGGCCAGGAAGTGCTCCAACCCGACGTAGGCGACCAGCTGTTTGAGCACGCTGGCGCCCTTGGCGTAGGTGATGCCGTCGAAGTTGACCTCGACGGCGGCCAGGTCGGGGATGTCGGCGGCGATCGGATGGGTCGAGGGCAGCTGGTCTTGGCGATACGCCCAGGATTTCTCCGCGTTGGCGAACGTCGTCCAGGCCTGGGTGTATTCGGTGGCCTCGCTTTGGCACAGCACCGAGGCGAAGGTGGCGAACGATTCGTTGAGCCACAGGTCATCCCACCACCGCATGGTGACCAGGTCGCCGAACCACATGTGCGCCATCTCGTGCAGCACCGTTTCGGCGCGCCGCTCGTAGGACGCACGGGTGACCTTGCTGCGGAAGACGTAGTCCTCCAGGAACGTCACCGCGCCGGCGTTCTCCATCGCGCCGGCGTTGAACTCCGGCACGAACAGCTGGTCGTACTTGCCGAACACGTACGGGGTGCCAAAGTGCTTGTGGTAGAAGCCGAATCCCTGCTTGGTCTCGGTGAACAGCCGCTCGGCGTCCATGTGCTGGGCCAGCGAGGCCCGGCAGAACAGGCCCAACGCGATGTCGCCGTGCTCGTCGCGGTAGACATCGTCCCAGCGCGCGTAGGGTCCGGCGATCAGCGCCACCAGGTAGGTGCTCATCTTCGGGGTGGTGGCAAAGGTGTGCACCCCGTCCTCGGCGCTGACGGTGGCGCCGTTGGAGACCACCTGCCAATGCGGCGGCGCGGTGACGGTGATGTCGAAGGTGGCCTTGAGGTCGGGCTGGTCGAAGCAGGCGAACATCCGCTTGGCGTCGGCGGTTTCGAACTGGGAGTACAGGTACACCTCGTCGTCGACCGGGTCGACGAAGCGGTGCAGGCCCTCCCCGGTGTTGGAGTAGCGGTGATCGGCGTCGATCTGCACGACGTTGTGTTCGGCCAGCCCGGTCAGCGCGAGGCCGGTGGACTCGTCGTAGCCGGAGACGTCGAGGGGCCGCCCGTTGAGGGTGGCGCTGCGCACGGTGTCGGCGGCCAGGTCGATGACGGTGTCGGCGCCGGGCAGCGCATCGAACGTCACCGTGGTGGTGCAGCGGAAGGTGTGTTCGCCGGTGGTGAGGTCCAACGCGATCCGGTAGTTGTCCACGGTCACCAGCGCGGCGCGCTCAACGGCTTGGTCTCGGGTGAGGTTGGGAAGTGCCACGCGTCCAACTTAGTGGGCGCGAGGCGATCCCCGCGGCCCTCGGCCGCTGAAATCGACGGCCCAGCGGCGCGACCCCCCGGTTTTCGGGGCTATAGGTCAATCTGGACGTCGATTTCAGCAGCCGGGAACAGCCGCGCCGCGGCTACGGTTGTGCAGGACGATCGCCTTCGACGAGAGGACCGTGCATGCCCGAGAAATCCCGAGCCGATTTCTGGTTCGACCCGCTGTGCCCGTGGTGCTGGATCACCTCACGCTGGATCCTGGAGGTCGAAAAGGTCCGCGACATCGAGGTGAACTTCCACGTGATGAGCCTGGCGGTGCTCAACGAGGGCCGGGACATCTCCGAGGAATACCGCGAGCGGCTCAAGCACGCGTTCGGCCCGGTGCGGGTGGCGATCGCCGCCGAGCAGGCCAAAGGCCCCGAGGTGCTGGCCCCGCTGTACACCGCGATGGGCACCCGCATCCACAACGAGGGCAACAAGGACCTGCCCGAGGTCATCAAGCAGTCGTTGGCCGAGGTGGGTCTGCCCGCCGAGTTGGCGCAGGCTGCCGACACCGACACCTACGACGAGGCGCTGCGCGCCAGCCATCACGCCGGGATGGACGCGGTCGGCGACGACGTCGGCACCCCCACCATCCACGTCAACGGGGTGGCGTTCTTCGGGCCGGTGCTGTCCAAGATTCCGCGCGGTGAGCAGGCCGGCCAGCTGTGGGACGCCTCGGTGACGTTCGCGTCCTACCCGCACTTCTTCGAGCTCAAGCGGACCCGCACCGAGCCGCCGCAATTCGACTGAGCGCCCCCGCGCCGCGAGCGTGCGCAGAACCGGAGATTTGCCCGGTGTGTCGGCCGGGGACACGCACGCTCGCGGCCAGGTGGGGCGCCCCAGTAGGGTGTGCGCCATGCGCGTCTATCTCGGGGCAGACCACGCCGGCTACGAACTCAAGCAGCAGGTCATCGACCACCTGACCAAGGCCGGCCACGACCCGGTGGACTGCGGGGCGTTCCACTACGACGCCGACGACGACTACCCGGCGTTCTGCATCGCCGCCGCGTCGCGCACCCTGGCCGACCCGGACAGCCTCGGCATCGTGATCGGCGGCTCGGGCAACGGCGAACAGATCGCGGCCAACAAGGTGCCCGGTATCCGCTGCGCCCTGGCGTGGAGCACCGAGACCGCGTCGCTGGCCCGGGAGCACAACAACGCCCAGGTCATCGGCATCGGCGCGCGGATGCACTCGGTGGCCGAGGCGCTGGCCATCGTCGACGCGTTCCTGGGCACCGCGTGGTCGCAGGCGCCGCGCCACCAGCGGCGCATCGACATCCTGGCCGACTACGAGCGCACCGGCCAGCCGCCGGCGGTGCCCGACCCGGCCGGCTAGCCATGCCCGAAGGGCATACCCTGCACCGGCTGGCCCGGCTGCACCAGCGCCGGTTCGCCGGCGCCCCGGTGACGGTCACCAGCCCGCAGGGCCGCTTCGCCGCCGGTGCGGCCCAGGTGAACGGCCAGCGGCTGACCCGCACCAGCGTGTGGGGCAAGCACCTGTTCCACCACTACGCCCACGGGGCGATCGTGCACATCCACCTCGGGCTGTACGGCACCTTCACCGAACACCCGGTGCCGATGCCGGCGCCGGTGGGGCTGGTCCGGATGCGGATGGTCGGCGCCGACTACGGCACCGACCTGCGCGGCCCGACGGCCTGCGAGGTGATCGACGAGTTGGCCGCCGCCGACGTGCTGGCCCGGCTCGGACCGGACCCGCTGCGCCGCGACGCCGACCCGACGCTGGCCTGGAAGCGAATCACCAAGTCGCAGCGCGCCATCGGCGCGCTGGTCATGGATCAGGCGGTGATCGCCGGGGTCGGCAACGTGTACCGCAGCGAGCTGCTGTTCCGCCACGGCATCCACCCGTTTCGGCCGGGCAAGACCCTGGACGAATCCGAATTCGACGCCGCCTGGGCCGATCTGGTGCAGTTGATGCGAATCGGCTTGCGGCGCGGGAAGATTGTGGTCGTGCGCCCCGAACACGACCACGGGCCGCCGGCCTATGCGCCGGGCAAACCCCGCACCTACGTGTACCGGCGGGCGGGTGAACCGTGCCGGGTGTGCGGCACGGCGGTGCGCACCGCCGTGCTGGAGGGCCGCAACGTGTTCTGGTGCCCGACCTGCCAGAACTGAAGCGGGTCTGCGCTTTGACAGGAACCTTCCAGCGGATGCTTAAGTATTCAAAGCTGGTTCAGATGGCTTCTCGGCGCGGTTGCTGCCTATAACGGAGCGGTGAAAACGATTGGACGTATCGCGATAGGAGCTCTAGCCGTCAGCGCCGGTGTGGGGATGGCCGGCCTGGGCGCGGCCGTCGCCGCGCAGGCCCAACCCGCACCGCGGCCCACCTGGTGCCCGGGCGAATTCTGGGACCCGGGCTGGGGCGAAAACTGGGACTGGCACGGCTGCCACGACAACTTCCGCCCGGGCGGTCCCGGCTGGGGAC
>NZ_MLQM01000218.1:0-7711 GCF_001854525.1 Mycobacterium talmoniae | reverse complement strand
GTGAAGCGACGCTCCGGCGTCGGCTGGTGTTGCGGCTCCACCCCGGCGCCGGTCGCGAACGCCTCGGTGGCAGCCCCGGCGCCGGTGTCGAGAACCTCGGTGGCGGCCTCGGTCTCCGGGTCGGCCCCGTCGTTGTCCTCGGCGTCGGTCGACGGCACCGGATAACTCTCGGTGGCCTGCTCGTCCGGCTCGACGGGCTGCGTCTCCTCCGCGGCGGGGTCGGTGGCTTCGGGGGCCGGGTCGGCGTTCGGGGCGTCGTCGCGGTCGGGCCCAGATGGGTTCGGCATGGGTTCCTGCTGTCCTCCCGCTGTGGAATGTGGTGGCGCTAGTTTGGAGCTTACTGAGCGACGCGGCCACCCGATGGAGCGGATGACTCTCCACGGCACGGCACAATGAGCGTCGGCAACGAGGAGAGGAGTAGCGATGAGGTGGGGGTACCTCCCGCGTGCGGGTCAGGAGCGGCGCCGATGACGCCGATGGGTGACCTGCTGCAACCGGACCCGGTCTTGCTGCCCGCGGACCGAGACGCCGAAGCCGAGTTGCAGGCTAACGAGAACCCGGCCATCGTCGCCGCCGCCCACCCGGCCGCGTCGGTGGCCTGGGCGGCGCTGGCCGAGGGCGCGTTGGCCGAGGACAACGCCATCACCGCCTACGCCTACGCCCGCACCGGCTACCACCGCGGCCTGGATCTGCTGCGCCGCAACGGCTGGAAGGGTTTCGGTCCGGTGCCCTACGCGCATGAACCCAACCGCGGTTTCCTGCGCTGCGTGGCCGCGCTGGCGCGCGCCGCGGACGCGATCGGGGAGACCGACGAGCGGGCCCGCTGCCTGGATTTGCTCGACGACTGCGATCCGGCCGCCCGGTCGGCGCTCGGCCTGAGCTAATAGCCCGGGCAGTGGCCCACCCCGTCCGGCGGTTCGATCTGGACGGTGGCGTGTTCGAGCCCGTGGGCGGTCAGCACCGCCCGGGCGTCGGACAGCACCCGCGCCGAATCGGCGCCGCTGGTCAGGTGCGCGGTCACCATGTCCTTACCCGGGGCCAGCGTCCAGACGTGGAGGTCGTGCACGTCGGTGACGCCGTCGACGGCGCGCAGCGCCGACCGCAGCTGGTCGACGTCGATGTGGCCGGGTGAGGATTCGGACAGGATCCGCAGCGCCGACCCGGCCAGCGCGAGGGCCCGCGGCAGCACCCACAGCGCGACCAGCACCGCCACCACCACGTCGGCGTAGGGCCAGTGGGTGGTCACGGTGACCACCCCGGCGATCAGCACGCCGATGCTGCCGACGATGTCGGCGACCACCTCCATGTAGGCGCCCTTGACGGCCAGGCTGTGCTCGGCGTGCGAGCGCAGCAGCAGCATCACGATCGCGTTGGCGACCAGCCCGGCGCAGGCCACCACGATCATCGGCAGCCCGGGGATCTGCGGGGCGTCGCCGAGGCGTTGGATCGCCTCGTCGAGGATGATGGCGGCCACCCCGATCAGCAGCGCGGCGTTGACGACGGCGGTGAACACCTCGGCCCGGTGCCACCCGTAGGTGCGGGCCGGCGACGAGCTGCCGCGCCGGGCCATCAGCACCGCGATCAACCCCATGAACAGCGCCGCCAGATCGGTCAGGATGTGCCCGGCGTCGGCGAGCAGCGTGATCGAGTTGATCAGCAGGGCGGTGGTGATTTCCACGACGAGGAACACGCCCAGCACCGCCGTGGCGGCGACCATCCGGGACACGCGGGCGTCGGCGTGGCTGTGCTGGTGGCCGGCGCCCATAGCCCCTCAATCTAAGCCATGCAAGGGCCGGTCGCGGGCGTTGCCGCGGTGCCATGCTGTCGGTATGTCGGTGGTGCAGACCCGGTCCGGGGCGGTGCGTGGCGTCGAGGTCGACGGGGTGTGGGCGTGGCGCGGCATCCCCTATGCGGCACCGCCGGTGGGGGAGTTGCGTTGGGCCGCGCCGCGCCGGGAACCGCCGTGGTCCGGGGTGCGCGACGGCGCCGGCGCCGTCGCGCAGGCCTACGCCGAGCGGTACCCGCAGCTGTCGCCGACCCAGCGCCGGCACGTGTTCATGACCGACGAACGCTACGGGGCGCCGACGCTGCGGCTGCTCGACGGCCAGTCCCAGCACGCCCCGGTGTGGAGTTTCCGGTTCAAGGCGCCGTCCGAAGGTCAGCCGGCGCCGACGTGCCGTACGGGTTCGGGCTGGCCGGCAGCGCCGACCCGGGATCGACGCGCTGTCCGAGGGCATCCAGCAGGCCCTGGCCAGCTTCCGGCGCACCGGGGCGCCGTACTCGCCGCGGCTGCCCGAGCTATCAGCGCGTCGACCGCGCCACCCTGCTGCTGGCGGTGCCCGTCGCGGGTGGTGATTGACGGCGCCAACCCGCTATACCCGTCGGTGTGGGCCGGCCACGACTGGGCCCCCGGCACCTGGTGGCCGCTGCTGGAGCCGGGCGGTGGCTAGGGTGCGTCGTCGAGTCTGCGGTCAGGGCATCGAGCCTGCGTACAGGGCATCGAGACTGTGTCCACGGCGCCGACCCTGCGCTGAGGGCGTCGAGCCTGCGCTGAGGGCGTCGAGCCTGCGCTCAGGCCCAGTATCGGCGCGAAAACACGGCCTCACCGCAGACTGGGTGCCGTCAACGCAGACTCGAGACCCTCACCGCAGACTGGGTGCCGTCAACGCAGACTCGAGACCCTCACCGCAGACTCGGTGCCGTCAACGCAGACTCGAGACCCTCACCGCAGACTCGGTGCCGTGACCGCAGGCTCGACGGCCAAGGGAGTTAGAACCAGGCGCTCCAGAACCGGGTCAGGTTCATGCCCCAGCCTGCTAGGAAGCCGGGCACCCCGGACAGGTCGAAGAACCAGAAGACCAGCGAGAAAAACAGGTGGTTGAGCTGCGGGGAGAGCAACAGCACCAGCAGCGCCAGCAGCCCCCACTGCTTGACCGGCTCCAGCGACCGCTGGGTCTGCGGCTGTAAATGCGGCTCCAGCGCGCCGTAGCCGTCCAGGCCCGGCACCGGCAGCAGGTTCAACAGCAGCGCGGTGACCTGCAGGAACCCCAGGAACGCCACCCCGGACCAGAACACCACGTGCGCGGGATCGAAAAACAGTCGGGTCGCCGCCAGCAGCAGCACGGCCAGCAGCAGGTTGGCCGACGGGCCGGCCAGCGCCACGATGCTGCGTCGCGCCGGGGTCATGAACGAGGTCCGCACGTACACCGCCCCGCCGGGCAGCCCGATGCCGCCCAGCGCGATGAACAGCATCGGCAACCCCAGCGACAGCAGCGGATGGCTGTAGCGCAGCGGGTTCAGGGTCAGATAGCCGCGCACCGCGACGTCGCGGTCACCGAACCGCCACGCGGTGACGGCGTGGCCGAACTCGTGCAGGCACAGCGACACCACCCAGCCGGCGATGACGAAGACGAACACCCCGACGTAGGCCAACACCTCGCCGGCCGCGGCCTGCCAGGCCAGCACGCCGCCGACCGCGGTGACCGCGAGGATCGCCACAAAGATCGGGCTGGGACGCACCGACTCGTGTACCTGCCGGATGTCCACCTCACGAAACTACCGGACCGCACCCGACGGGCGGCGCCGTCACCGCACCACCAGCCAGCCCTCGGTGTGCCGATAAAACGTCGACCGCTTCACCGCACGCCGGCCGGGCACCCCGTCGCGGACCACGTCCGCGCCGGGGGTGCCCAACTGCGCGGCCCGCCCGGAAATCCAGCGCCGCGACCAGCCGGACTGCACCCGGGCCCGCAGCCCCGGCAGCGCGGCCGTCGGCTCGATGAGCACTCCGGGCGCGTCACCGTCGAACAACACCGTGTCGTCCACGATCGCCTCGCCGTGCAGCAACCGCTCGTCGCCGGCCGGCAGCCATTCGGCGGCGCCGACCAGCACCGTGCCGGTGTCGTCGCGGATCAGCGGCACCCGGTGCGCGGCACCGCGGCTGGCCCGGCGCGCCGCGCGGCGCCCGGCCGGCAGTCGGTAGGCGCGGGTGGCCGGGGTGGCCCGCCGCGGCACGTAGCCGACCTCGACGTCGAACGCCTCGGCCCGCAGCAGCCGGGTCAACACCGTTGCCAGGTCGGCGTCGGCGCCGACCACCACCAGCCGGCGATGGCCCTGCAGCGCGGTATCGATGCCGGCCGTCTCGTCGACGCGCTGCGCGGCCAGGTCCGCCAACGCGGCGGGCGCCTCCCGGTCGCCGAACAGCAGCACGGCGGTCTGTGCGGTGTTCACAATGGTGTTTTACCGGGTCGTCGCAAACCGCTGAGATAGGGTGGGTCACCGGCTGACCACAATAAGCGGGCTCAATACCCGCAGGAACGTAAGCGGGAGACATGCCGGCAATCGTCCTGATCGGCGCCCAGTGGGGTGACGAGGGCAAAGGTAAAGCCACTGACCTGCTCGGTGAGCGGGTGCAGTGGGTGGTGCGCTACCAGGGCGGCAACAACGCCGGACACACCGTGGTCCTGCCCACCGGGGAAAACTTCGCGCTGCACCTCATCCCGTCCGGGGTGCTGACCCCCGGCGTCACCAACGTCATCGGCAACGGCGTGGTGGTCGATCCCGGGGTGCTGCTCGACGAGCTCAAGGGCCTCGAGGACCGCGGCGTGGACACCTCCCGGCTGCTGATCTCCGCCGATGCGCACCTGCTGATGCCGTATCACGTGGCCATCGACAAGGTGACCGAGCGCTACCTGGGCAGCAAAAAGATCGGCACCACCGGCCGCGGCATCGGGCCCTGCTACCAGGACAAGATCGCCCGCATCGGGATCCGGGTCGCCGACGTGCTGGACCCGGATCTGTTGGCCCACAAGATCGAGGCCGCACTGGAATTCAAAAACCAGGTGCTGGTCAAGATCTACAACCGCAAGGCGCTGGAGCCCGAGCAGGTGGTCGAGGACCTGCTGGCGCAGGCCGACGGTTTCCGACACCGCATCGCCGACACCCGCCTGCTGCTGGGTGAGGCGCTGGACCGCGGCGAAACCGTGCTGCTGGAAGGCTCGCAGGGCACCCTGCTCGACGTCGACCACGGCACCTACCCGTACGTGACGTCGAGCAACCCGACTGCGGGCGGCGCGGCCGTCGGCTCCGGTATCGGCCCGACCCGGATCACCACGGTGTTGGGGATCCTCAAGGCCTACACCACCCGGGTCGGCTCCGGCCCGTTCCCCACCGAATTGTTCGACGAGCACGGCGCGTACCTGGCCAAGACCGGCGGGGAAGTCGGGGTGACCACCGGCCGGGCCCGGCGGTGCGGCTGGTTCGACGCCGTCATCGCCCGCTACGCCACCCGGGTCAACGGGATCACCGACTACTTCCTGACCAAACTCGACGTGCTGTCGTCCCTGGAAACCGTTCCGGTCTGCGTCGGCTACACCATCGACGGCAAGCGCACCGCCGAAATGCCGATGACCCAAAGCGACCTGGCCCGCGCCGAACCGGTCTACGAGGAACTGCCCGGCTGGTGGGAGGACATCTCCGGCGCCCGCGACTTCGACGACCTGCCGGCCAAGGCCCGCGACTACGTGTCCCGGCTGGAAGAGCTTGCCGGAGCGCCGGTGTCGTGCATCGGTGTCGGCCCGGGGCGCGATCAGACCATCGTGCGCCGCGATATCGTGCGCTGATGAGCACCGAACCCGAGGCGCTGGACCCCGACTACGGCAAGCACGGCGGCTTCCCGCGCTACGAGCCCGCCAAGCCCGGCCCGGGGTTCGGCCGGTTCGTGGCGGCGATGCGCCGGCTGCAGGACCTGGCGGTGTCCACCGACCCCGACGACGACACCTGGGACGACGCCGCCGGCCGCGTCGAAGAGCTGGTCAAACTGCTCGACCCGTTCCAGGCCCCGGAAGGGGTGGCCCCAGCCGGGCGGGTGCCGGCGCTACCCGGCATGGGCAGCCTGCTGTTGCCGCCGTGGCAGATCACCAAATTCGGCGCCGACGGGGTAGAGATGCGCGGCCAGTTCGGTCGCTACTACGTGGGCGGCAACATGGCCGTGCACGGCGGGGTGCTGCCGCTGCTGTTCGACCACCTGTGCGGGATGGTGGTGCACGCCACGCAACGCCCGATCAGCCGCACCGCGTTCCTCAAGGTCGACTACCGCAAGGTCACCCCGATCGACACCCCGCTGGTGGTGCGGGCGCGGGTGGACTCGGCCGAGGGCCGCAAGTCGTTCATCTCCGGTGAGCTGGTCGACGGCGACGACAACCTGCTTGCCGAGGTGCACGCGCTGATGGTGCAGCTGCTGCCCGGCCAGCCGTAACTCCGTTCGGGCCGAGTGTGGGGTTGTCCCACGCGTTTCGGCGAGCCGCGTGCCCCAAGTCCACACTCGGCGCCGGTCAGCCGCTGAACTTTTTGATGGCCTCGGCGCTGACCGGGGTGAAGAAGTTGACCAGGTTGCCGTCCGGATCGCGGAACAAGATCGACCGGTTGCCCCAGGGCATCGTGGTGGGCGGCTGAACCCAGTCGGCGACCAGTGGGGCGAGCCGCTGGTACTCGGCGTCGACGTCGTCGACCTTGAATTCGATGATCAGGCTGCGGTTGTCGGCGGGACGCGCGGAGTCCTCGCCGAACAACTGGGTGGTCTGGGTGTGCCCGATCGCCAGGGTGAACGACGGCATCGGCAGTTCGGCGAACAGCGGCGTGTAGCGCACCGCCGCCACGCCGGTGATCCGCTCATAGAACTGGACAGTGCGCTCCAGGTCGTCGGTGATCATGCGTACGGAGACAAGGTTCACGACTGCCGGTCCTTCCGTCGGTTAGCGCAACGCTACGCTACAGTAGCGTAGCGTTATGGCATGATCAACCCATGGCGTCGACCCCCGATGCACGTGTGCTGCGCTCGCGGAACCGGGTGCTGCTCAGCGCGTTCGAGCTGCTGAGCGAAAGCGGGCTCGGGGGCTTCAGCGTCGACGAAGTGGCCCGCCGCTCCGGCGTCGCCAAGACCACGATCTACCGGCACTGGCCGTCGCGGGAGGCGCTCGTGCTCGACGCCGCCGCCCGGATCAGCGCCGAACAAGACGTCCCGGACACCGGCTCGCTGCGGGACGACCTCACCACGTACCTGTGTCACCTGGGGCACCTGCTGACCACGGCGCGATGGTCCTCGGTCGTGCCGTCGCTCGTCGACGTCGCCGAACGCGAGCCCGACTTCGCCGCCATCCACGGCAAGGTGCAGCGCGGGCACGCCGCACCGGTGCGCCAACTGCTGGAACGCGCGGTCGACCGCGGCCAGATTCCCGCGACCGCCGACCTCGCGCGGATCATTTCGGCGTTGATCGGGCCGCTGTACTACCGGCGCTGGTTTTCCCGCGAACCGATCGACGACGGGTTCGTCGCGGCGGTCGTCCGCACCGTGATCAGCGGCGAGTGCTAGCTCGCCGAGTGTGGGGTTGTTCCACGCGTTTCGGCGCGGGGCGGGCCCTAACTCCACACTCGGCGGCCGCTAATCCAGGTTGAGGGTGGCCTCTTCGAGGTCCAAGCCGTGCAGCGCCGCCCGCAGCACCTGGTCGTCGATGTGTCCGCGGTCGCGTTCGGCGATGAACGCCTCCCGCTCGGCGTCCAGCATCGCCAGCCGCAGCCGGCGAAACGTCGCCGACGGGGTGTCCTCGACGTCGGTTTCGTCGCGGCGCAGCCGTTCCCGGGCGGCGTTGCGGCGACGGGCGTTCCAGCCCCGCAGCACCTCGGCGGCGCGCTCGTTCACCGGGGACGCATCGGT
>NZ_MLQM01000217.1:2117-7792 GCF_001854525.1 Mycobacterium talmoniae | reverse complement strand
CTACGGCAGCGAGCTGCCCGATCTGTCCGGCCCGACGCGGCGCCGGGCGCCGCGTCGGGCCGGACAGATCGGGCAGCTCGCTGCCGTAGGCATCGCCCCGCTGGCCTTCACCGCGTCCCGGGGCACCTTCAGCGTCGGGCCCGGCGGATTTGGCCCGGGCGCCCGGTGCGGCGGTTCCGGTGATGTACCGGCTGAGCCGGGCGTCGACGCCGGACGAATGCCCGGTCGACCCGGTGTCGGGGGACTCGGTCGGCCGTTGCGGCGCCTGGCGGGGCCGCGCGCCGCGCTGCCAGGGCGCCGCCTCCCCGTTCTCGGTGACCCGACCGGTGCCGGATCCGGGCTGCGGGCGGCGCCCGGTGCCAGAGTCGGCCGGGCCGCTCCCGTTCCTGGCGCTATCGCCCGGTCCGGGGCGTCCCGGCTCGTTCGGTGCAGTCACCCACGGCTCCTTACCTGTGTGCCCGCCGCCCCGGTGGGCGACGGTCGCGTCACGTCGCGTCGGGCGCGGTCTCCAACTCGGACTCGGCCGCTCCGCTTTCCTCGGCATTGCGCGCGATGGCTATCAGTGTGTCGCCCTCGCCCAAGTTCATCAACCGAACGCCCTTGGTCTGCCGCCCGGCCTTGCGGACCTGGCGCGCCGCGGTACGGATCACGCCGCCGCCCGAGGTGATGGCGTACAGCTCGCTGTCGTCGTCCACGATGAGCGCCCCGACCAGCCGGCCTCGACGTTTGTCGTACTGGATGGTCAAGATGCCCTTACCGCCGCGGCCCTGGACCGTGTACTCCTCGATCGCGGTGCGCTTGGCATACCCGCCCGAGGTGGCGACCAGCAGATAGGTGCCTTCCCGGACCACATTCAGCGACAGCAGGTAGTCGTCGGTGTTGAACCGCATCCCCTGCACCCCGGAGGTGGCGCGGCCCATCGGGCGCAGCGCCTCATCGGTCGCCGAGAACCGGATGGACTGCCCGTTGGCCGACACCAGCAGCAGGTCGTCGTCCGCCGAGCACAACACCGCACCGACCAACTCGTCGCCGTCGCGCAGATTCACCGCGACGATGCCGCCGGAGCGGTTGGAGTCGAAGTCGGTGAGCTTGGACTTTTTGACCAAGCCATTGCGGGTGGCCAGCACCAGGTACGGCGCGTCCTCGTAGCCCTTGATCTGGATCACCTGGGCGATCCGTTCCTCGGGTTGGAAGGCCAGCAGGTTCGCCACGTGCTGCCCGCGCGCGGTCCGGGAGGCCTCCGGCAGGTCGTAGGCCTTGGCCCGGTACACCCGGCCCTGGGTGGTGAAGAACAGGATCCAGTCGTGGGTGGAGCACACGAAGAAGTGCGCGACGATGTCGTCCTGTTTCAACCCGGCGCCCTGCACCCCCTTGCCGCCGCGTTTTTGGCTGCGGTACAGGTCGGTCTTGGTGCGCTTGGCGTAGCCGGTTTCGGTGATCGTCACCACCACGTCTTCGCGGGCGATCAGATCCTCGTCGCTGACCTCACCGTCGGCGGCGATGATCCGGGTGCGACGGTCGTCGCCGTGCTTCTCGACGATCTCGGCGAGCTCGTCGTGCACCATGCCGCGCTGCCGCTCCGGTTTGGCCAGAATGTCTTCCAGGTCGGCGATCTCAGCCTCGATCTTGGCCAGGTCATCGATGATCTTCTGGCGTTCCAACGCGGCCAGCCGGCGCAGCTGCATGTCCAGGATGGCTTGGGCCTGGATCTCGTCGATATCGAGCAGCTCGATCAGGCCGGCGCGGGCGATATCGACAGTCTCCGACGCCCGGATCAACGCGATCACCTCGTCGAGCGCGTCGAGCGCCTTGACCAGACCGCGCAGAATGTGGGCCCGTTCGTTGGCTTTGCGCAGCCGGTACCGGGTGCGCCGCACGATCACGTCGAGTTGGTGATCGACGTAGAGGCGGATCAGCTGATCGAGCCGCAGCGTGCGCGGCACCCCGTCGACGATCGACAGCATGTTGGCGCCGAAGCTGGTCTGCAACTGGGTGTGCTTGTAGAGGTTGTTGAGCACCACCTTGGCCACCGCGTCGCGTTTGATTTCGACGACGATGCGCAACCCCACCCGGTCGCTGCTCTGGTCCTCGATATTGGAGATTCCGGCCAGCTTGCCGTCGCGGACCTGTTCGGCGATCGAGGTGATGAAGTTGTCGTGGTTGACCTGGTACGGCAACTCGGTGATCACCAGCGAATTGCGGCCCCGGGAGTCCTCCTCGATTTCCACGACGCCGCGCATCTTGATCGATCCGCGCCCGGTCTTGTAGGCGTCGTTGATGCCTTGGGAGCCGACGATCAGACCGGAGGTGGGGAAGTCGGGTCCCTTGACCCGCTCCATCACCGCGGCCAGCGTGGCTTCCTCGTCGGCGTCGAAGTGCTCCAGGCACCAGAACACCGCTTCGGCGAGCTCGCGCAGGTTGTGCGGCGGGATATTGGTGGCCATCCCGACCGCGATACCGCCCGACCCGTTGGCCAGCAGGTTGGGAAACCGGCTGGGCAACACCGTCGGCTCCTGCACCCGACCGTCGTAGTTCGGGATGAAATCGACGGTCTCCTCGTCGATTTCGCGCAGCATCTCCATCGCCAGCGGCGTCAGCCGCGCTTCGGTGTACCTCATCGCCGCTGGCGGGTCGTTGCCCGGGGAACCGAAGTTGCCCTGGCCGTCGACCAGCGGATACCGCAGCGACCAGGGCTGGGCCATCCGCACCAGGGTGTCGTAAATCGACGCGTCGCCGTGCGGGTGGTAGTTACCCATGGTCTCGGCGACCGACCGCGCCGACTTGGCGTGGCTGCGGTCCGGCCGGAACCCGGAGTCGAACATCGCGTACAGCACCCGGCGGTGCACCGGCTTGAGGCCGTCGCGCACCTCCGGCAGCGCGCGGCCCACGATCACGCTCATTGCGTAATCGATGTAGCTGCGCTGCATCTCCTGCTGGATGTCGACCGGCTCGACCCGGTCGACGGAGTCGTCACCGGGGGGCAGCGTGGTGTCGGTCATCTGTTCCTCGTTCGTCGATGAGTCAGGTCAAGGGCATGCGCGATCAGACGTCTAGGAACCGAACGTCCTTGGCGTTGCGGGTGATAAAGCTGCGTCGGGCCTCCACGTCCTCGCCCATCAGCACCGAGAACAACTCGTCGGCGGCCGCGGCGTCGTCGAGGGTCACCCGGCGCAGCACCCGCACCGAAGGATCCATCGTGGTTTCCCACAGTTCCTTGGCGTCCATCTCGCCCAGACCCTTGTAGCGCTGGATGCCGTCGTCCTTGTTGATCTTCTTGCCGGCCTCGAGCCCCGTCTTGAGCAGACCGTCACGTTCCCGGTCGGAGTAGGCGAACTCCGGGTCGGTGCGCTGCCACTTCAGTTTGTACAGCGGCGGCTGCGCCAGGAACACGTGCCCGTTTTCGATCAGCGGTCGCATGAACCGGAACAGCAGGGTCAACAACAGCGTGGAGATGTGCTGGCCGTCGACGTCGGCGTCGGCCATCAGCACAATCTTGTGATAACGCAGCTTGGAAATGTCGAACTCGTCGTGGATACCGGTACCCAGCGCGGTGATGATCGACTGGACCTCGGTGTTCTTCAACACCCGGTCGATGCGGGCCTTCTCGACGTTGATGATCTTGCCGCGCAACGGCAAAATCGCCTGGAACATCGAGTCGCGGCCGCTCTTGGCCGAGCCGCCGGCCGAATCACCCTCCACCACATACAGTTCCGACTTGCGCGGGTCGGTGGAGCGGCAGTCGGCCAGCTTGCCGGGCAGGCCGCCCAGATCGGTCGCGCTCTTGCGGCGCACCAGTTCCCGGGCCTTGCGGGCCGCGATCCGCGCCTGCGCCGACGACACCGCCTTGTTCACCACGGTTTTGGCGTCGGCCGGGTTGGCCTCGAACCAATGGGTCAGCTGCTCGTTGCAGACCTTCTGCACAAAGGATTTGACTTCGGTGTTGCCCAGCTTGGTCTTGGTCTGACCCTCGAACTGTGGCTCGCTGACCTTGACCGAGATGACCGCGGCCAACCCTTCCCGGATGTCGTCGCCGGTGAGGTTGGGGTCCTTCTCCTTGAGCAGCTTCTTGTCTTTGGCGTACCGGTTGACCACCGAGGTCAGCGCACTGCGGAACCCTTCCTCGTGGGTGCCGCCCTCATGGGTGTTGATGGTGTTGGCGAAGGTGTGTACCGACTCGGAGTAGCCGGCGTTCCATTGCATCGCGATCTCCACTTCGTGGCCGGTGCCCTTGCCGGCGAAGTCCACGATGCTGGTGTGGATCGGATTCTTGGTGCGGTTGATGTGCTTGACGTAGTCGACCAGCCCGCCCGGGTAGTGGAAGGTGCGGTGCTTGACCTTATGCGGGGCAACGGATTCGGCGACCTGCTCCTCGGCGGTTTTGGGCGCCTCGGCGACATCGCTGACCACCTCGTCGACGACCTCGTTCTGCGCCACCCGCTCGTCGGTGAGGTTGATGGTGAGGCCCTTGTTCAGGAAGGCCATCTCCTGCAGCCGGCGCGCCACGGTTTCGAAGTTGTATTCGGTGGTCTCGAAGACGTCCGGGTCGGCCCAGAACCGCACCGTGGTGCCGGTCTTTTTGGTGGCGTCGCCCTGTTTGAGGGTCCCGGGCACCGAATGGTCGTAGAACTGTGACCATTCGTGGCCGTCGCGGGAAATTTCCACCTCAAGTCGGGTGGACAGCGCGTTGACCACCGAGACCCCCACCCCGTGCAGCCCGCCGGACACCGCATAGGCGTCCGAGTCGAATTTCCCGCCGGCGTGCAGCTGGGTCATCACCACATCGACGGTGGGGACGCCGGAGGCGTGCATGGCGACCGGAATGCCACGGCCGTCGTCGGTGACCTGCACGCCGCCGTCTTCCAGGATTTTGACGTCGACGGTCGAGGCGTAGCCGGCCATCGCCTCGTCGACCGCGTTGTCCACCACCTCCCAGATGAGGTGGTGCAACCCGCGCTCACCGGTGGAGCCGATGTACATCCCGGGGCGTTTACGGACGGCCTCCAACCCTTCGAGGATGGTGATGGATTGGGCGCCGTAGTCGTTTTGTGCTTTCTTCTTCTGGGCAGCCACGGTCGGAAAGCTCTCCTTGGGGGTCGCGTGCGAGCGGTCCAGTCACCGCAGCATGTCGTCCCGGCCAGTCTACCGTGAACTGGCCTCGGCACCGATTTTCTGGGGTCGTTTTTGCACAGCTATTCAGGTCGTGCGTCCAATTTTTTGGCCCAGGACGTGTCCGGACGGTGGCCAGTCGGGTTCGTGTCGTCCTGGTGGCTCTCAGCGGCCCTGCCGGACAGGCGTCACCCGTAGGTGTCCCGGGGTCCGCGACCGGCGATGTGCCGCGGTCCCTTGCGCCACGACGGCGCCGACGGACCGGTGATCTTCAGGCTGGTCACCACCCCGTCCCCGACCGCGGCGGCGATCTTGGCCAGCAGTTGTGCTTGTACCATCCGCAGCTGGGTCGCCCACGCGGTCGACTCGGCCGTCACGCTGAGTACCCCGTCGCGCAGCTGGGTGGGGGTGGCGTGGTCGGCGATCTGCCCGCCCACCACCGACGACCATTGCCCGAACACCGCACCCTCGGCGACCCGCGGGGTCCACCCCCGGGTCCGGGCCAGATCCCGGGTGGCCGCACCCAGCGGCTGCGGGTCCCGCGAGTCGGGTCCGGGCCCGGACCCGGG
>NZ_MLQM01000217.1:0-2107 GCF_001854525.1 Mycobacterium talmoniae | reverse complement strand
CTTCCAGGGTGCGCCGCACCAAATCCATCCCGGACAGCCCCGCCAGGTGCTCGGGCGGACCGGCCGGCGGGTCGTCGTCGTTCTCGGTCATAGCTGGACCGCCGAGGCGCGCCCGGTTTCGGAGTCCGCCGCGCTGATCGGCACCTGTTTGGCGTCCCAATCCGCCGGAATGTCCTCGGCGACCGCCGCGGTGACCAAGACCTGCTCGGCGGTCGCGGCGACATGGGCCAAGGCGCGGCGGCGGGCGGTGTCCAACTCGGCGAAGACGTCGTCGAGCAGCAACACCGGTTCGGCGCCTTCGGTGCGCAGCAGTTCGTAGGCCGCCAACCGCAACGATAACGCCATCGACCACGATTCCCCGTGGCTGGCAAACCCTTTCGCGGGCGCGTCGCCGAGCCGCAATTCCAAGTCGTCGCGGTGCGGGCCGACCAGGCAGACCCCCCGGTCCAGTTCGGCTTGACGGCGCCGGGCCAGCCCGGTCAACAGTGTGTCCTGCAGCACGGCGACGTCCTCGGCCGGCTCACCCGGGGGCATTTCCACGCTAGGCCGGTAGGCGATCGCGGCGGGCCGCGAGGTCGGGGCCAACAACTGGTAGGCCTTTTCCACCTCCGGCGCCAACAGGTTGACCAAGTCCAGCCGGGCCGCCATCAGCTCCGCGCCGTGGGCGGCCAGTTGCCCGTCCCACACCTCGAGGGTGTCCAACACGCTGCGCTCGCCGCGGTGCAACGCGCCGGAGGCCGACTTGAGCAGCGCGGTGCGCTGCCGCAGGGCCCGGTCGTAGTCGGCGCGCACCCCGGCGATCCGCGGCCGCCGGATCGTGGCCAACTCATCGAGGTAGCGGCGCCGCTCACCCGGGTCGCCCCGCACCAACGCCAGATCTTCGGGCGCGAACAGCACCGCCCGCAGCACGCCGAGCACCTCGCGCGGGCTGCGCACCGGGCTGCGGTTGAGCCGGGCCTTGTTGGCGCGCCCGGCCGCGATCTCCAGATCCACGGCCAGCTCCCGGCCCTCGTTGACCACGATGGTCGATACCACCGCGCGGGCCGCCCCCGCCCTGATCAGCGGCGCATCGGTGGCGACCCGGTGTGAGTTGAGCGTCGACGAATACCACAACGCCTCAAGCAGGTTCGTTTTGCCGTAGCCGTTGGGCCCGACGAACACGGTGCGACCCGGCTCAAGCTCGATGTCGGCGGACGGCCACGATCGAAAATCGGTCAACCCCAGGTGGCGGATGTACAACCTAAATCCTCGACTCCGGCGGCAGCGCCTCGGTGTTAACCCGGCAACCGAACCGGCATCAACAGATACACGTAATCCGACGGCTGCGCGTCGAACGGTCCGGCGCCCTCGGGCCGTGGGTCATCCTCGCGCACCGGCCGCAGCACGGCCGGCTTCTTCGGCGTGGTGAACCCGAAACACACCTTCTCGGAGTGCAGCGACCCCAGCCCGTCGGTCAGATACGTCGGGTTGAACGCGATCGTCAACGGCTCACCCGCGAAGTCGACGGCCAGGTCCTCCTCGGCCCGGCCGACATCATCGGCGCCGGCGGACAGCCGCAGGCTGCCATCACCCAATTCCATCCGGACCTGGGCGCCCCGGTCGGCGACCAGCGCCACCCGCTTGATCGCTTCGGTCAACTCGGCGACATCCATGGTCGCCACCGCGGTGTGCTCGGCCGGCAGCAGCTGACGGAACTTGGGGAACTCCGCGTCCAGCAGCCGGGTGGTGCTGCGTTTGCCGTTGCTGCTGATCCCCAACAGGCCTTCGCTGCCCACCGAGGACCCGGTTCCCAGCGATAAGTGCACCTCGGAGCCGTCGACCCCGGCCTTCGCGGCTTCGGCCAGCGTCTTGGCCGGCACCAGGACCGCAGCCTCGATGTCGGCACCCGCCGACCAGGTCAGCTCGCGGACCGCAAGCCGGAATCGGTCGGTGGCCGCCAGCACCACGGTCTCACCGGAAATCTCCACCCGGATCCCGGTCAGCATCGGCAGCGTGTCGTCGCGACCGGCCGCGACCGCGACCTGACCGATCGCCTCGGCAAAGACGTCGGCCGCCACCACGCCGGTCTCCTCGGGCAGCGCCGGCAGCGCCGGATAGTCCTCGACCG
>NZ_MLQM01000216.1:0-7839 GCF_001854525.1 Mycobacterium talmoniae | reverse complement strand
CGGCCGGTTTCATCTCGTCGCTGTAGGGGCCGGTGTAGCGCTCCCAGACGCTGACGCCCACCCGGAAGATGGTGTCGGGGTCGTCGACGATCTCGGCGACCCCTTCGAAGGACACGCCGCGCAGGGTGTCGTAGGTGTGGCCGCCCTCGATCAGGAAGCTCACCCGCGGGTCGCGTCGGAGGTTGACCGCCTTCTGCGACTTGGCCTTGGTCTCCAGCCAGATCTCCCCGTCGACCACGCCGTACCACATCGCGGTCAGGTGGGGCTGCCCGTCGCGGCCGATGGTGGCCAGCGTCCCGGTGCGGCTCGTGGCGACGAACTCGGTGATTTCGGCATCGGACATGACGATCTGTGCGCGCTGATTGGTTCCCATGGCGGTCAGTCTGTCAGGCGGTTGCCGCCGACCCGTCAGCGCGTTGACTCTGCGCTGAGGGCGCACTCCACTCGCAAAAGTGCGCCCTGTACGCAGAGTCAGCGGGAAATCCATCACAGGCGCTCGGTGAGCGCATCGGCCGCGGCGAGCAGGTCCGCGGCCCAGCGCGCCCCGGGGCGGCGCCCCATCCGGTCGATCGGCCCGGACACCGACACCGCGGCGATCACGTCGCCGCGGGCGTCGCGCACCGGCGCTGAGACGCTGGCCACACCGGGCTCGCGCTCGGCCGCGCTTTGCGCCCACCCGCGCCGTCGCACCTCGGTCAGCGCCCGGCTGGTGAACTTCGCGGTCGACAGCACGGCCTGCTGGGTGGCGGCGTCGCTGTAGGCCAGCAGCACCTTGGCCCCCGACCCGGCCGTCATCGGCAGCCGCGCTCCGACCGGCACGGTATCGCGCAGCCCCGCAGGTGGTTCCAGCGCGGCGATACAGATCCGCGCGGTGCCCTCCCGGCGATACAGTTGCACGCTTTCGCCGGTGATCTCGCGCAGCCGGGGCAACACCACCGCCCCGGCGGCCAGCAGCGGATCGTTGGCGTGCACCGCCAGTTCGGTGATCGCGGGCCCCACCTGCCAGCGGCCGTCGCCGTCGCGGGCCAGCAGTCGATGCACCTCGAGGCCGGCCGCCAGCCGGTGGGCGGTGGCCCGGGGGAGGCCGGTGCGCTCACACAGTTCGGCCAGCCCGCACGGCGATTCGGCGATCGCGTACAGCACGCCCACCGCTTTGTCGAGGACGCCAATGCCGCTATGCTGTTCCATATACAGATACTAGCGTCTCAGATTATGAGACGGCAAAGATTGTGAGATGGGCATGAACCAGAAGCCACGGACCCTGGCGGAGAAGGTTTGGGACGATCACGTGGTGGCGTCCGGGGGCGGCGCCGAACCCGACCTCATCTACATCGACCTGCATCTGGTGCACGAGGTGACCAGTCCGCAGGCCTTCGACGGACTGCGGCTGGCCGGCCGCCCGGTGCATCGGCCCGATCTGACGATCGCCACCGAGGACCACAACGTGCCGACCATCGACATCGACAAGCCGATCGCCGACCCGGTGTCGCGCACCCAAGTCGAGACGCTGCGGCGCAACTGCGCCGAATTCGGTATCCGGCTGCACCCGATGGGCGACATCGATCAGGGCATCGTGCACATCATCGGCCCGCAACTGGGTTTGACCCAGCCCGGAATGACGATCGTCTGTGGCGATAGCCACACCTCCACCCACGGCGCGTTCGGCGCGATCGCGATGGGCATCGGCACCTCGGAGGTTGAGCATGTGCTGGCCACCCAGACGCTGTCGCTGCGGCCGTTTAAAACCATGGCGGTCAATGTCGACGGGCAGCTGCCGCCGGGCGTCACGGCCAAGGACATCATCTTGGCGGTGATCGCCAAGATCGGCACCGGTGGCGGTCAGGGCTATGTCATCGAATACCGGGGCAGCGCCATCGAATCGTTGTCGATGGAAGCCCGGATGACGATCTGCAATATGAGCATCGAGGCCGGGGCCCGCGCCGGCATGGTAGCCCCGGATGCGACCACCTACGCATTCCTCAAGGGCCGCCCGCACGCCCCGACCGGAGCGCAGTGGGATGAGGCGGTCGCCTATTGGGACCGGCTCCGCACCGATGACGGGGCCGAATTCGACGCCGAGGTCTATCTCGACGCGGCCGAATTGAGTCCGTTCGTCACCTGGGGCACCAACCCCGGGCAGGGCGTGCCGCTGGCCGCGGCCGTGCCCGATCCGGAGCTGATGACCGACGAGGCGCAGCGCCAGGCCGCGGAGAAGGCGTTGGCGTATATGGACCTTGCGCCCGGCATCCCGATGCGCGATATCGCGGTGGACGCGGTGTTCGTCGGGTCCTGCACCAACGGCCGGATCGAGGACCTGCGGGTGGTGGCCGAGGTGCTGCGCGGCCGCAAGGTCGCCGACGGGGTGCGGATGCTGATCGTGCCGGGCTCGATGCGGGTCCGTGCCCAGGCCGAAGCCGAAGGCCTCGGCGAGGTTTTCACCGCCGCGGGCGCCGAATGGCGCCAGGCCGGCTGCTCGATGTGCCTGGGCATGAATCCCGATCAGCTGTCGCCGGGGGAGCGGTGCGCCTCGACGTCCAACCGCAATTTCGAAGGACGACAAGGCAAAGGTGGCCGCACCCACCTGGTGTCTCCGGCCGTCGCGGCGGCCACCGCGGTACGCGGCACCCTGTCCGCCCCGGCCGACTTGAACTGACATAACAGGAGAGGCAGAAATGGAAGCTTTTCGCACCCACACCGGCATCGGCGTTCCGCTGCGCCGGTCCAATGTCGACACCGATCAGATCATTCCGGCCTCCTATTTGAAGCGGGTCACCCGAACGGGATTCGAGGACGGATTGTTCGCCGCATGGCGGTCCGACCCGTCCTTCGTGCTCAATCTCAGCCCCTTTGACCGGGGTTCGGTATTGGTCGCCGGCCCCGATTTCGGCACCGGATCCTCCCGCGAGCACGCCGTCTGGGCGCTGATGGACTACGGCTTCCGGGTCGTGATCTCATCCCGGTTCGCCGACATCTTCCGCGGAAACGCGGGCAAGGCGGGCCTGCTGGCGGCCGAAGTTGCCCAAGATGGGGTGGAACTTCTTTGGAAGCTGATCGAGGGTAGCCCGGGACTGGAAATCACTGTCAATCTTCAAGATCGAAATATCACCGCCGGAACGGTGGTGCTGCCATTCAAGATTGACGACTACACCGCTTGGCGGCTGACCGAGGGACTCGACGATATAGGCCTTACGCTGCGGAAACTCGATCAGATCGAGTCCTTTGAGGCCAGCCGGCCGAGCTGGAAACCGCGGACATTACCGGCGTCCTGACGGGGCTGTCGGGGCCGAATTACCGCCCCCCGCGGGGGTGTTCTCGCTAGCCTGACCACCGGCCAAGGGCGGCAATCGGATTGCCGAAAAGGCTAATAATCCCTCCTGAAATTGCGCGTGGCTCTTGGAAATCAGGCACCCTAGGGTTTACCGTGTGCACTAGTCGGTCCAAAGAGGGCCACTGGTTTCGGAGGGAATGCATGAACAAAGCAGAGCTCATCGACGTACTCACAGAGAAGTTGGGCTCAGACCGTCGGTCGGCGACAGCCGCCGTCGAGAACGTCGTCGACACCATTGTGCGCGCCGTGCACAAGGGCGAAAGCGTCACTATTACCGGCTTCGGTGTGTTCGAGCAGCGCCGCCGCGCGGCGCGTGTTGCGCGTAACCCCCGCACCGGTGAGACGGTGAAGGTGAAGCCGACATCTGTCCCAGCGTTCCGTCCGGGTGCGCAGTTCAAAGCGGTTGTCTCTGGCGCGCAGCGCCTCCCGGCGGAAGGTCCCGCAGTCAAGCGCGGCGTCGTCGCCGGCGGGGCTAAGAAGGCCGCCAAGAAGGCTCCGGCCAAGAAGGCGACCAAGGCTGCGGCGAAGAAGACCGCGGCGAAGAAGGCTCCGGCCAAGAAGGCTGCGGTGAAGAAGGCCCCGGCGAAAAAGGCCGCAGTGAAGAAGGCCCCGGCCCGCAAGGCGGCCACCAAGGCCGTGAAGTCGCCGGCCAAGAAGGCCACCAAGAAGGCCGTCACCAAGGCCCCGGCCCGTAAGGCCACCAAGGCTCCGGCCAAAAAGGCTGCGGTGAAGAAGGCTCCGGCCAAGAAGGCCACCGCTAGGCGGGGCCGCAAGTAGGCAAGGACGACGGCGACACCGTCACAGACACCGATACCCTCCGGGCGGCAGGTCCCCCGGGGGGTATCGGCGTCTCAGCTACCCGTCGTGGTGCTCAGCGCACTGCCGATGTGGTCGGCCGCCACCAGCCGGCCCGCCGATAGCGACAGCACCCAGGTGCTGCCCTTGCGATTACGGGACTTGTCGGGGCGTACACCGTCGCGTTCACACCACCAGGCGATCAGGTCCGGGATCACCTTGCCCTGGGTGCAGATCACCGGGGTGCGGCCCAGGTGCGCGATCTGCTGCACCCGGTGCCGGGCGTGTTTGGGGTTGTCGGCGTAGGCCTCCTCGGTCAGGGTCGGCTCGTTGCAGATGACCACCCCGAGCTCCTCGGCCAGCGGCTCCACCGTCTGATGACAGCGCACCCGGTCGGCGGCATACACATCGGTGGCACCGAACGCGAGCAGCTGCCCGACCAACGCCTCGGCCTGGGCCCGGCCCTTTTTGTCCAGCGGCCGTTTGGTGTCGTCGCCGGAGAACCGCGCCTTGCGGCCCGCCGTGCCGTGCCGGACGATCAGCACCGTCTGGGTGTCGGCGGGGTGTTTGGCGAACCGGCGCAAGATCTTTCGGTCATGGGGGTAGGCGACCTTTTTCATCGCGTCGGACACCGGCAGCCAAGCCAGCTCGTCCACCTCGCAGCCCGGGCTGAATTCGCCGTCGACGCAGTCGGCCGCCCAGTACCGCACCTTTTTGACGCCCCGGTCCAGTGGGTAGCTCACCGCACCGAGCCGCCGACCCAGTCGGGACCGGTAACCGGTCTCCTCGAGCACTTCCCGCACCGCCGTCACCGGTTCGATCTCGCCGGGATCGACCTTGCCCTTGGGCAGCGACCAGTCGTCGTAGCGGGGGCGGTGAATCACCGCCACTTCGACGGACCCCTTACGCGCCGGGCGCCACAGCACCGCACCGGCGGCGTATACGGCGTTATCCGCCGGGGAATTCGCACCCGACGAGGTCTTCTTCGGCACCATCACTCCTGTCGACACGGGCCTCGCACACGGCGGATAGGCGGTGGTGCGTCAGGGGCTGCGGTGCCGCTCCATCAGCGACACCTGATGGTCGCGCACCGTGTGACCGGCCTGCGGTGACGCCGTCCACTGCCCCTCCGGCCCCAGTTCCCAACACCGGGTGGCCGGGTCCAGCGCCGAGGTGAACATGTCGTCGAGCTGCGCGGTCAGTCGCGGGTCTTTGACCTGAACCATCACCTCGACGCGACGGTCCAGGTTGCGGTGCATCATGTCGGCGCTGCCGATCCAGAACTCGTTGATCGCGCTGAAGTGGATGACGCGCGAATGTTCGAGGAATCGGCCCAGAATCGAGCGGACGACGATGTTTTCCGAGAAGCTCGCCACGCCGGGCCGCAGGGCGCAGATGCCGCGGACCACCACCTCGACCCGTACACCGGCCCGTGACGCGCGATACAGGGCGTCGATCACCTGCTCGTCCACCAACGCGTTGAGTTTGAGCCGGATCCGGCCGTTGCCGTTATCGCGGTGTGCGGCAACCTCTTGTTCGATGCGGTCGATGATGCCGGCGCGCACGCCGTGCGGGGCGACCAACAGGTTGCGGTAGGTCTGCTGGCGCGAGTAGCCGGTGAGCGAGTTGAACAAGTCGGTCAGGTCGGCGCCGATATCGGGCGCGGCGGTGAGCAGCCCGATGTCCTCGTAGAGCCGCGCGGTCTTGCTGTTGTAGTTGCCGGTCCCGATGTGGCAGTAGCGGCGGATGGTGGACCCCTCGCGGCGCACCACCAACGCCGTCTTGCAGTGGGTCTTCAAGCCCACCAGCCCGTACACCACATGCACACCCGCCTGTTCCAGCTGCCGGGCCCACCGGATGTTGGCCTGTTCGTCGAACCGCGCCTTGATCTCCACCAGCGCCACCACCTGCTTGCCGGCTTCGGCGGCGTCGATCAGCGCGGTGACGATCGGTGAGTCACCGGAGGTGCGGTACAGCGTCTGTTTGATCGCCAACACATTGGGATCGGCGGCGGCCTGTTCGATGAACCGCTGCACGCTGGTGGAAAACGAATCGTAGGGGTGATGCACCAGCACGTCGCCCTCGCGCAGGGTGGCAAAGATGCTCTTGGGTGTTTCCCGTTCGGCGAACGCCGGATGCGTCGCCGGGACGAAGGTCCGATCTTTGAGCGCCGGACGGTCCAGCCGGTAGATCTGCCACAACGAGGACAGATCCAGCAGTCCGGGCACGTCGATGACGTCGCCGGGATGCACGTCGAGCTCGCGCAGCAGCAACTCGAGCATGTTCTCGGTCATGTCGTCGGACACTTCGAGCCGGACCGGCGAACCGAACCGCCGGCGGGCCAATTCCCGCTCCAGCGCCTGCAACAGGTCCTCGTCGCGGTCCTCTTCGACCTCGAAGTCGGCGTTGCGGGTGATCCGAAACACGTGGTGTTCGACGATTTCGAGGCCCTGGAACAGCACCGGGAGGAAGGCGGCGATCAACTCCTCCATCGGCAAAAAGCGTGCGACGGCGTTGTCGCCTTCGCGTGCGCGCAGTTCGACGAAGCGGTCGACGTTGTCGGGCACCTTCACCCGGGCGAAATGCTGTCCGCCGTCCTCGGGTCGCTTCACGGTGACCGCCAAGTTCAGGCTCAATCCGCTCACGAACGGGAACGGGTGGGCGGGATCGACCGCCAGCGGCGTCAGCACCGGGAAGACCTGGTCGTGGAAGTATTCCGAGAGTTGCTTGCGCTCGGCGTCATCCAGATCCGCCCAGGTGACGATGTGAATGCCCTCCTCGGCGAGGGCGGGCCGCACCGAATCGAGGAAGACCCGGGCGTGCCGGGTGGCGATCTGCTGGGTCTGTTCACCGATGCGGCGCAACTGCTCGCGCGGCGTCAACCCGTCGGCGGACCGGACCGACAAGCCCATCTCGTCGCGGCGTTTGAGGCCGGCGACCCGCACCATATAGAACTCGTCGAGGTTCGAGGCGAAGATCGCCAAAAACTTGGCCCGCTCCAACAACGGCAACGACGTGTCGGCGGCCAGCGCGAGCACCCGGGCGTTGAAGTCCAACCAGCTCAGCTCGCGGTTGAGGTAGCGGTCCTCGGGCAGGGTGTCGTCGGCGCTGGTGGCGGTGGCGGTGGCCGCCGGCGGTGCCGCCGGGGTCGAGTCACCCGGGTGCCACTCGGTCTCGTCGGTGCGCACCTCGACTGCTTCGGTTTCGGTCACCTAGAAATCATTACTCATCACACCGGGGCGCTGCCACCGCTGCGGCGTTAACGTGCGGTGATCGCGCGGGCGGTGGCGGGCCCGACCCCCAGGTTGCGGGCGGCCGCCAGGTCCTCCGGGGTGTCGATATCGCAGCGCAAACCCGGCCAGGCGCCGGTCAGCTCGACCGCGCCGGTGCGCCGGTGCCGTGTCGAGGAGTCCCGTCCGAACCGGGGGTCAAGGGCGGTGCCGAACGCGAACAGCGCCGCGGTACCCGTCCCGTGCCGGTCGGCGACGAAACTGCGCCGATGGGCGCGTGCCGCCACGATCGCCTCGGCCAGTTCCTGACTCTGCAGGGCCGGTAGATCTCCTTGCAGCACAACGAGATTAGGGACCAACGGGGTCAACGCCTGCTCGGCGGCGGCGATCGCGTGGTTCAACGGGTCCGGGCGCCCGTCGGGGGTGGGGTCGACCAGCACCTGCGCGCCGAGCCGCGCCGCCGCCGCTGCGGCGCCATCGTCGGGG
>NZ_MLQM01000215.1:0-7917 GCF_001854525.1 Mycobacterium talmoniae | reverse complement strand
CCGGATACCTGGTGCTGCGAAATGCCGGACACTCCGGCGCTCATCGCGCCGAATCCGGCACCCGCGGCCAGGCGGTGCGGGTCGCGTCGAGCACGCTGATCACCCAGCCGGGCAGCGACGAGCCCAAGGCCGTCGTATCGCTGTACGAGGACTTCCTGTGCCCCGCGTGCGGCAATTTCGAGCGGACCTTCGGCCCGACCGTGTCCCGGCTGATCGCCGCGGGCGCCGTCGCCGCCGACTACTACCCGGTCGCCATCTTGGACGGGCCCGCAACCGACCACTATTCGTCGCGCGCCGGGGCGGCGGCCTACTGCGTCGCCGACCAATCCACCGACGCGTTCCGACGTTTCCACGACACGCTGTTCACCCCGCAGGTGCAGCCGGAGGAAATCGGCGGGGTCTACCCGGACAACGCGCGGTTGATCGAGTTCGCGCAACAGGCCGGCGCCGGAGGCGATGTCGCGGCGTGCATCAACGGCGACAAATACCTCGACAGGGTCAAGGGCATGGCAAAGTCCAGCGGCATCCGCGCCACCCCGACCGTCCGGATCAACGGCGAGGAGTACAACTTCTCCACACCGGACGACCTGGTCGGCAAGATCAAGGAGATCGTCGGCGACGTACCGGGGCTGTGACGGCTCGGCGACTCCCCCGCGAGCGTGCGCAATCCCGGCCGCACGCCCGGCGTGTCGGCCGGGGACACGCACGCTCGCGGAAAACCGTTACGCCGCGGACGTGATGCGGTAGACGTCGTAGACGCCCTCGACGTTGCGCACCACATTCAAAAGATGGCCCAGATGCTTGGGGTCGCCCATCTCGAAGGTGAACCGGCTGATCGCCACCCGGTCCCCCGACGTGGTCACCGACGCCGACAAGATGTTGACCTTCTCATCGGCCAACGCGTGGGTGATATCCGACAGCAGCCGGTGCCGGTCCAGCGCCTCCACCTGGATGGCCACCAAAAACACCGACGACGCCGACGGCGCCCACAGCACCTCGATGATCCGCTCGGACTGCTGCTGCAGCGACGCCGCATTGGTGCAGTCGGTGCGGTGCACGGACACCCCGCCGCCGCGGGTGACGAAACCCATGATCGCGTCGCCGGGTACCGGGGTGCAGCACTTGGCCAGCTTGGTCAGCACCCCGGGCGCCCCGGGCACCGCCACCCCGGTGTCGTCGGTGCTGCGCTGCCGGCGCGGCATGGTCAGCGGCGTGGACCGCTCGGCCAGGTCCTCCTCGGCCTGATCCACCCCGCCGAGCTGGTCCACCAGCCGCTGCACCACGTGGCGGGCCGACACGTGGTTCTCCCCCACCGCGGTGTAGAGCGCCGACACGTCGGCGTAGTGCAGCTCCCGGGCCAGCGCGGCCATCGCCTCGCCGTTCACCAAGCGCTGCAACGGAAGCCCGATGCGGCGCACCTCGCGGGCGATGCCGTCCTTACCGGATTCCAGCGCCTCCTCGCGGCGCTCCTTGGCGAACCACTGCCGGATCTTGGTCTTGGCCCGCGGCGACACCACAAAGCCCTGCCAGTCCCGCGACGGCCCGGCGTTTTGGGCTTTGGAGGTGAAAACCTCGACGACTTCCCCGTTTTCCAGTTTGCGTTCCAACGCGACCAGCCGGCCGTTGACCCGGGCGCCGATGCAGCGGTGCCCGACCTCGGTGTGCACGGCGTAAGCGAAATCCACCGGGGTGGACCCGGTGGGCAGCGTGATCACATCCCCCTTCGGGGTGAACACGAAAATCTCCTGCACGGCAAGGTCGTAGCGCAGCGACTCCAGGAACTCGCCGGGGTCGGCGGCCTCCCGCTGCCAGTCCAGCAGCTGGCGCATCCAGGCCATGTCGTCGATCTCGGCGGCGGCGTGCGGGTGCGGAACCCCGTTGCGGCCCTTGGCTTCCTTGTATCGCCAGTGCGCGGCGATGCCGTATTCGGCGGTGCGGTGCATGTCCCGGGTGCGGATCTGGATCTCCAGCGGCTTGCCCTCGGGCCCGACGACGGTGGTGTGCAACGACTGGTACACCCCGTAGCGCGGCTGGGCGATGTAGTCCTTGAACCGGCCGGCCATCGGCTGCCACAGCGAATGCACCACACCCACCGCGGCGTAACAGTCCCGGATCTCGTCGCACAGGATGCGCACACCGACCAGGTCGTGGATGTCGTCGAAGTCGCGGCCCTTGACGATCATCTTCTGGTAGATCGACCAGTAGTGCTTGGGGCGGCCCTCCACTGTCGCGTTGATCTTCGACGCGCCCAGCGTGGCGATGATCTGGGCGCGCACCTTGGCCAGGTAGGTGTCCCGCGACGGCGCCCGGTCGGCGACCAGCCGCACGATCTCCTCGTACTTCTTGGGGTGCAGGATCGCGAACGACAGATCCTCCAGCTCCCATTTGACGGTGGCCATCCCCAGCCGGTGCGCCAGCGGCGCAATGACTTCCAGCGTTTCGCGGGCCTTGCGGGCCTGCTTTTCCGGCGGCAGGAAACGCATGGTGCGCATATTGTGCAGCCGGTCGGCGACCTTGATCACCAGCACCCGCGGGTCGCGGGCCATCGCGATGATCATCTTGCGGATCGTTTCGCCCTCGGCGGCGCTGCCCAGCACCACCTTGTCCAGCTTGGTCACCCCGTCGACCAGGTGGCCGACCTCCTCACCGAAATCGGCGGACAGCTGGTCCAGCGGATAGCCGGTGTCCTCGACCGTGTCGTGCAGCAGCGCGGCCACCAACGTGGTGGTGTCCATGCCCAGCTCGGCCAGGATGTTGGCCACCGCCAACGGGTGGGTGATGTAGGGGTCCCCGGAATGCCGCATCTGGCTGGCGTGCCGCTGCTCGGCGACCTCGTAGGCCCGCTGCAGCAGCGACAGGTCGGCCTTGGGGTAGATCTGCCGGTGCACCGCGACCAGCGGTTCCAGCACCGGGTTCAAGGTGCCGCGCTGCGAGGTCATCCGGCGGGCCAGCCGCGCCCGCACCCGGCGGGACGCGCTGGAGGACACCTTGAGCACATCGGTGCGCTCGGTGGACGCGTCGGACGGCAGCACGTCGGCGACCGGCATCGGCTGGGTGGGCTGCTGCACCGCTGGGCCCGTGCTGCGGTTGTCGTCTGCCACGCTCGTCACCTCCGCCCCCGAGGATATCGCTCAACAACACCGCAAGCTGTGGACCGGCAGCGGAGCCACCGCGTCGCGCCCGCCCAGCCCGGCCAACTCCAGCACCACCGCGGCCGCGGTCACCGTCGCGCCGGCGTGCTCAAGCAGCCGTTTGGCCGCCGCCAGGGTCCCCCCGGTGGCCAGCACGTCGTCGACCAGGACCACCCGCCGGCCGGCCACCGCGATGCCGTCGGCCGGGATTTCGAGGGTGGCGGTGCCGTACTCGAGGCTGTAGGCCTCGCTGCGCACCGGCGGCGGCAGCTTGCCGCCCTTGCGGACCGCCAGCACCCCGGTGCCCAGCCGGGTGGCGACGGCCGCCCCCACCAGAAAACCGCGGGCGTCCAGGCCGGCGACCAGGTCCGCGCCGGCCGCGGCCTCGGCCAGCGCCTCGGCGACCGCGGCCAGCCCGCGCGCGTCGGCGAACAGCGGGGTCAGGTCCTTGAACTGGATGCCGGGCGCCGGGAAGTCGGGCACCTCCCGGGTCAGCGCGGCGACCAGGTCGGAAACCGCGGTCACCGTTCCAGCATCCAGCGGTCCATGTTCCAGCCCGCGCCCCACCGGGTCGGGTTGCTGCCGACCGCGTAGATCTTCTTCGACGTCAGCAGAGTGCGCTGCTGGCGGTACAGCGGCAGGGTCGGCATGTCGGCCCACAGCGGCGGGGCGCTCTCGGCCAGCATCCGCACCATGGCCGCCGGGTCGACGGTGACCGCCAGCGCGCTGATGATGCCGTCGATCTGACCGTTGTTGTACCGGGACAGGTTGTCGCCGTTGCCGGTGTGCAGGGCGTAGGCGTCCATCGCCGACGACCCGGTCGATCCGCTGCCGGTGGCCCCGCCGGTGCCGGCCAGCAGCACGTCGATGTGCCCGTCGAGCAGGGTCTGCGGCCCGGTGGTCGGCGAGGTGACCCCGGACACGGTGATCCCGGCCGGGGCGCAGGCCGTGGCGATGGCGCCGACGGTGGCGGCCAGCCGCGCGTTGGGCTCGCGGTAGCCGATCCGCACCGTCAGCGGTTTGCCGCCCAGCGCGGCGCGGGCGGCGTCGGGGTCGGAGTGGCCGAACGGTTCGGCGTCGGGCACATTTTCGGCCTGGTCGAAGGCGTCGTCGTGGGCGGTGGACAACCGGCTGTTGGCGATCGGTGTCCCGGCGTCGCGGGCGATCACGTCCCGTGGTGTACAAAACGCCAGCGCGCGGCGCGCCGGTGTGGCCGCCAGCGGACCGTCCGGCGCGAAGATCAGCTGCTCGATACCGTTGGACGGTGTCTCGGTGCGCTGGTAGTCGTCCGGGGTGATCAGCGCCCCCGACGACCCGGTGGCCACGTCGACGACGTCGACGGCGCGCTTGTTGACCCGGTCCTGGATGTCGGCGCCCTGCGGCCACACGGTGATCCGTTTGGTGACCGGTTTGGCGCCCCACCAGCGGTCGTTGGCGACCAGCACCACCGCCCCGCCGTCGAGCACCGAGTCGATCTTGTAGGGGCCTGATGACGGGAAGTGTTTGGTGTCGATATCGGGTTTGAGCTGCCAGGTGCTGTTCCACACCTGCGCCACCTTGTCCACCACCGACATGTTGGTGCTTTGCAGCGCATCGGTGACCGCGGTGGTGTTGATGCCCAGTTCCTCGGCGATGACGTGCGCCGGCATCATCGACGTCGCGGTGAACAGCTGCTTGTAGTCGACGAAGTTGCGGTCCTGCGCGAACGACACCCGTGCCTTCTTTTGGCCCGGCGGGCAGTCGATGCTGGCGATATCGGTGTAGCCGGCCTGGTTGGCCGCGTTGAACTGGCCGAACCGCCCGGACTGGGCGGCCCAGGCCAGCACCATGTCGTCGCAGGTGACCGGCTTGCCGTCGGAGTAGACAGCCTTGTCGGCGATCTGGTAGTCCAGCACCAGCGGCGCGCGCCCCACCACCTTGATGGTGCCGAAGTCCTGGTCGGCGATGACCTGCCCGTCGGGCCCGTGGTAGCCGAAACCGGTGAGCGTGCGGGCGAACGCCTGCGATCCCGCCGACGCGGCCCCGGTGACGGTGGTGGTGTTGTAGGTGACCAGCGCGCCGTCCACCGCGTAGTCGATCTGGTCGTTGGCGCTGCCGGCGCATCCCGTCATCGCCGGGCCGGCGATCGCCGCGATCGCGACCGGCAGGGCGAGCGCGCGCCGCCAGCGGGCAGCCACCCGCCTACCGCCGTTCGGTGGACTTGCCGGTCGGACGTCCACTGCGGCGGCCGGTCGGCCGTACCGGCCGTGCCCCCGGTGCCGGCTTGCTCGCCGGCTTGGTCGTCTCCCCCGGTGTGGCCGGCACCGTCGCGGTCGCCTGCTCGGCGTCGTCGGTGCCGTCGGTGTCGGTGTCGGCCTCGGCGGTGTCTGCCTCGGCCTTGCCGGCGCCGCGGTTACGCCGTTTGAGCACCCGGCGGGTGTGGGTGCGCACCAGCTCGGTGCGTTCCCGCAGGCTCACCAGCATCGGGGTGGCGAAGAAGATCGACGAATAGGTGCCCACGATGATGCCGATCAGCTGCACCAGCGCCAGGTCCTTCAGGGTGCCCACCCCGAGCAGCCACACCGCGACCACCATCAGCGCGAGCACCGGCAGCACCGAGATCAGGCTGGTGTTGATCGAGCGCATGAACGTCTGGTTGACCGCCAGGTTGGCCTGCTCGGCGAAGGTGCGCCGGGTGGTGTGCTGGAAGCCGTGGGTGTTTTCCTCGACCTTGTCGAACACGATCACGGTGTCGTAGATGGAGAACCCCAGGATGGTCAGCAGGCCGATGACGGTGGCTGGGGTGACCTCGAAGCCGACCAGCGAGTACACCCCCGCGGTGACGGCCACGTCGAACACCATCGACGCCATCGCCGAAATCGTCATGTAGCGCTCGTAGCGCACGGTGATGTACAGCGAGGCCAGCACCAAGAACACTCCCAGCGCGATCAGCGCCTTCTTGGTGATCTGGGCACCCCAGGTGCCCGACACCGCCGAGTCGCTGATGGCCTGTTTGCTGGGTTTGCCGTCGACGCCCTTGGGCTGGAACTTGTCGAACAGGGCGTCTTTGAGCTTGTTGGTCGGCTCGTTGTCCAGGTGCTTGGAGCGGATCTGCACGGTCGCCGAGGCGCCGTTGCCGACGATGACCACCGACTCGGGGTCGGAGCCGATGACGCTGCGGTAGACGTCTTCGACCTGGCTGGTCTCGGCGTCGCCCTTGGGGAAGGAGACCTTGGTGCCGCCCTTGAAGTCGATGCCGAAGTTGAACCCGAAAATCCCGATGCTGGCGATGGCGATCGCCACCATCGCCCCGCTGACCGCGTACCACAGCCGACGGTGCCCGATCACCTCGAACGCGCCGGTGCCGGTGTACAGCCGCGACAAGAAACTGTGGTGCGGCAGTTCGGGCGCGCCCGCGGCGTCGACGCTGGATTCGGTCAGTTCGGTGGCGCCGGTGCCGACTTCGTCGTCGACGTCCTTGGTGTTGGTTTTAGAGGCCATCTCGCTATCCCCGTCCCGTCGAAAGGGTCGCGGCTCGCCGTTCGCGCGCGACCTGCTGCACCGCCCCGAGTCCGTTGAACGCGGGCTTGGCCAAGGTCGGCGACTTCGATGCCAGGTACACCAGCGGCCAGGTCACCAGGAACACCACCACCAGGTCGAGAATCGTGGTGAGGCCCAGGGTGAATGCGAAGCCCTTCACCTGCCCGATGGCCAGGAAGTACAGCACCGCGGCCGCCAGGAAGGTGACGGCGTTGCCGGACACGATCGTCTTGCGGGCCCGCGCCCAACCGCGCGGCACCGACGACCTAAACGATCGGCCTTCGCGGATCTCGTCTTTGATGCGTTCGAAGAACACCACGAACGAGTCCGCGGTGGTGCCGATACCGATGATCAGACCCGCGATGCCGGCCAGGTCCAGGGTGTAGTTGATATATCTGCCCAACAGCACCAGGATCGCGAAAACCATGGCGCCCGAAGCCACCAACGACAACGCGGTGAGCAACCCCAGCACCCGGTAGTACAGCAGCGAGTACACCAGCACCAACGCCAAACCGATCGCGCCGGCGATCAGGCCGGCTCGCAGCGACGTCAACCCCAGTGTCGCCGACACGGTTTCGGCTTCCGAGGACTCGAACGACAGCGGCAGGGACCCGTATTTCAGGACGCCGGCCAAATCGTGGGCCTGGCCCTGGGTGAAGTCCCCGGTGATGCGGGTCCGGCCGCCGGGGATGGCCTCCTGGATCTGCGGCGCGCTGACCACCTGCGAGTCCAGCGTGAACGCGGTCTGGGTGCCGACGTGGGCCGCGGTGTAGTCCGCCCAGGTGTTGGCCGCGTCTTTCTTGAACCGCAGTTCGACGATGTAGCCCCCGCTTTGCTGGTCCATACCCGAAGTGGCGTCCTGGATTTGGTCACCGCTGATGATCGACGGGCCCAGCAGGTAGGCCACCTTGCGGTCCTTCGAACAGGTCACCAGCGGCAGGTTGGGGTCGTCGTTGCCGGCGAGCACATCCTCTTTTTCTTTGCTGCACTGGGTGGCCATGATGCGCAGCGCCAACGACTGGATGAACTGGTTGTCGCTTTGCCGCAGCTTCTTGGCCATGCCGATACGGGCAGCCAGATCCTGTTTCTCATCGGATGGCCCCTGCGGCCCGGCGTCGGGCCCAGGTGCCGGCGGCGGTGCTTGGCCGGGGCTGGGCGCCGGTGTTTGACCGGGGCCGGGCGCCGGCGCTGGCGGGTTCGGCGACGCGGGCGGTGTTGCACCCGGGGTGGTGGGCGCCGGCGTGGGTGTCGCCGGGTCCCGTGGGTA
>NZ_MLQM01000214.1:0-7962 GCF_001854525.1 Mycobacterium talmoniae | reverse complement strand
GCGCGGGGTCGGGGCGGATCGAGCAGGGCGCCCAGCGCGAGTAGGCCCGCGGTGCCGGCGCCCGCGACCGCACCGGTGACACTCAGACGCAGTGCGTCCCTGCGGGTCAGCGATTTCACCAGCGCATCATGCCAAGCCGACGCGGGCCGCGGGTCTCGGTGCGCCACACGATCCGGCCACAGCCCGATAACGGCCGCGTCCGCCGGCGAGCAGACGCAGATTCGCACGATTCGGGGCCCGGGAGTGCGAATCTGCGTCTGCTCGCACAGCCGCGCGGGCCGCGGGCCGCGTCCGCGGCTGTGCGCCGACGGTCCCGGAAGTGACCGCCGTCACGTTGGTACAAAGTGCAAAATATGTAACACTGTTCCGCATGACGGAGCTTGCGGAAACCACGCCGGACACCGACGCCCTGCCGCTGGGCCCGCAGTCGCTGGTGTGGCGGTACTTCGGGGACAACCGGATGTTTTTGATCGGCCCGCGCCCGGCGGTGCTGCAGAACATGCTGGCCGAGCTCGGCCAGGGCGTGCTCGATCACTCGGTGTTCTTTTCCGACACCGCCGCACGGGTCAAGCGGTCGCTGCCGCCGATCTTCATGACCGTCTACGGCTCCGAGTGCGACAACACCGGCCAGCGGGTACGCGACTTCCACCACAACATCAAGGGCGAGATGCCCGACGGCGGCCGCTACCACGCGCTGGACCCCGACACCTACTTCTGGGCGCACGCCACCTTCGTCGACCAGGTGCTGTACTTCGCCGACACCTTCGTCAAGCGGCTGACCCGCGCCGAAAAGGAGCAGATCTACGCCGAATCCAAGACCTGGTATCGCCGCTACGGCGTCAGCGACCGGCCGATGCCGGCCGACTACGCCGCGTTCGAAACCTACTGGAACCGGATGCTCGACGAGGTCGTCGTCCCGCACAAGACCGCGCAATACGGCGTCGGGTACGTCACCAAGGGATTCCCCTGTCCCAAAGGGGTGTCCCCGGCGCTGTGGCGGGTGGTGTCGCTGGTGTTCAACCCGGTCGCGGCGTTTTTGACCACCGGTGGGATGCCGCCGAACACCCGCGCCCTGCTGGGGCTGCCGTGGAGCGACCGACAGGACCGCCGCTACCGGCGCTTCGCCGCGGTGTGCCGGTCCCGGCCGGTCAACTGGATGTGGGATCATCTGCCGATGCGGCTGCGTTACAACAAGTTCGCCTGTGCCGGCTACGCCCGGGGCTGACCCCGCCACCACGGCCATCCTCGACGCCGCGGTCGTCGAGTTCGAACGGCACGGCTTCCGCCGGGTCGCGCTCGACGACGTCGCCCGGCGCGCCCGGGTCAGCCGCACCACCATCTACCGCCGGTTCGCCGGCCGCGACGAACTGGTCGCCGCGGTCATCGACCGGGAGAACGCGGTGCTGTTCGCCGACATCGCCGCCGAGCTGAAAAACGCCGGGCGGCAGTCGAACTACTACGTCGAGGCGTTCACCGTCGCGATTATGCGGTTCCGCCGGCACCGGGTGCTGGACCGGATGATCACCGATGAACCGGCGCTGGCGCTGGACCTGGCCAAGCAGCACTACGGCGCGATCGTCGAGCGGATGGCCGACGCGCTGCGGGTGATCTTTCCGGCCGGGTTCGCCGAACGCATCGGCGCGCAGGCCGTCACCGAACTGGCCGACACCATCCTGCGGTACGCGGCGATGGCGCTGCTGCTGCCGACCCGGGAGCCACTGGAGTCCGCCGACGACATCCGCGCGTTCGCCACCGCGCATTTTCTGCCCAGCCTGCCCGCGGCGCTGCGCGCGGTTCCGGTGTAAGCATTCCCGGTCGCGGCCACGAATAACGGTGCTAGCGTCCCGTCATGTCGCGCACGCGAGGCCGCACCGAGGCCCAGCGCCGCAGCGCGCCCACCACTTTGAACCAGGGGCTGTCGCAGCGCCAGCTCAACATGATCGCCATCGGCGGGGTGATCGGCGCCGGGCTGTTCGTCGGGTCCGGGGTGGTGATCGCGGCCACCGGGCCCGCCGCGATCCTGACCTACGCGATCTGCGGCGCGCTGATCATCCTGGTGATGCGGATGCTGGGCGAGATGGCGACCGCGAACCCGTCGACCGGATCGTTCGCCGACTACGCCCGCGACGCGCTGGGCGGCTGGGCGGGCTTCTCGGTCGGCTGGCTGTACTGGTACTTCTGGGTCATCGTGGTCGGCTTCGAGGCCGTCGCCGGCGCCAAGGTGCTGACCTACTGGTTCAACGCGCCGCTGTGGGCGCTGTCGCTGCTCCTGATGGCGACCATGACCGCGACCAACCTGTTCTCGGTGGCGTCCTTCGGCGAGTTCGAATTCTGGTTCGCCGGCATCAAAGTCGCGACGATCTTGGCGTTCCTGGGCCTGGGCAGCTGTTTCGTGCTGGGCATCTGGCCGGGCGGCCACGCCGATTTTCACCACCTCACCGGCCACGGCGGGTTCTTTCCGCACGGCATCGGGGCGGTGGCGGCCGCCATCGTGGTCGCGATCTTCTCCATGGTCGGCGCCGAGGTGGCCACGATCGCGGCCGCCGAAACCGCCGACCCGCCGCGCGCCGTACAACGCGCCACCAACACCGTGGTGGCCCGCATCGCGATCTTCTTCGTCGGATCGGTGTTTTTGCTCGTGGTGATATTGCCGTGGAACTCAGCCGAACTCGGCACCTCGCCCTATGTCGCCGCGTTCAAGGCGATGGGCATTCCCGGGGCCGATCACCTGATGAACGCGGTGGTGCTGACCGCGGTGCTGTCCTGCCTGAACTCCGGCCTGTACACCGCGTCGCGGATGCTGTTCGTGCTGGCCGCCCGGCGTGAGGCGCCCGCCCAGCTGGTCGCGGTCAGCGCGCGCGGGGTGCCGCACGTGGCGATCCTGGCCTCCTCGGTGGTGGGCTTCGGCTGCGTGATCGTCGCGTGGATCGCGCCGAACACCGTGTTCAGCTTCCTGCTCAACTCGTCGGGCGCGGTGATCCTGTTCGTCTACCTGCTGATCGCGCTGTCCCAGATCGTGCTGCGCCGACGCACCCCCGCGGCGGCTCTGCGGGTCAAGATGTGGTGGTTTCCCGGACTGTCGCTGCTCACCGCGGCCGGCATCGTCGGGGTGCTGGTGCAGATGGCCTTCGACCGCACCGCCCGCACCCAGCTGTGGCTGAGCCTGCTGTCCTGGGCCGTGGTGCTGGTGCTGTATGTCGTGGGTCTGCGGTGGCGCGGGCGGGCGCCGACACCCGAGGTGGCACCGACCGGCACCGCCCGGCGGGTGCTGGTGCTGGCCAACCAAACCCTGTCGGGCGCTGAGCTATTCGCGGAGCTGCGGCGCGTCGACGCCGAGCGGCACGCCGAATACTTTCTTTGCGTGCCGGCCAACCCGATCGACACCGGGCAAGCCGAGCACACCGGCCCGCTCTATGTCGCCGACGCGACCGTGGCCGCGGCCCAGCAGCGGCTCGACGACATGTTGGCCGCGCTGCATGACCTCGGCCTGCCGGCCACCGGGGCGCTCGGCGATCATCGGCCCGCCCACGCCCTGCACGACGCGGTGGCCGGCTTCGCGCCCGATCGGGTGGTCATTTCCACGCTGCCGGTGGCGCGGTCGGTGTGGCTGCGGCACGGCCTGATCGAGCACGCCCGTGCCACGTACCCGATCCCGATCACGCATGTGCTGGCCGACGCCTGAGCGAGCATTAGTGTGCTCCTATGGTGGATTTCGCCCTGCGCTCGTGTGGGCTGCGTGGCCACGCGACCTTTGCCCCCGACGAGCCGACGCTGCGGGAGCGGCTGAAGGCCGACACGCCGGCCGGGGAGGCCTGGCGGTGCCTGCGCTGCGAGACGTTTGTGGTCGGGCCGCCGCGCGGCAGCGGTCCGGCCGACACCGCACCGGAGGTGCCACGCGGGCGGCTGCTGCGGGACCGCACTTTGATGCGGTTGCTGGCCGCCGAACGCGCGCTGCGGTGCGTGGTGTTCTTGTTGCTGGCCGTCGGCGTGGTGAAGGTCCGGGGGTCGCGGGCCCAGTTGCAGCAGGCATTCGAGCAGGACCTGCCGTTGCTGCGGCCGTTGGCCGACCAGATCGGCTGGAACCCCGACGAGTCCAAGATCGTCGCGCACATCGCCGCCGCGTTCACGCTGTCCTCGGCGACGTTGCTGTGGATCGCGGTCGGCCTGGTCGTGTACGCCCTGATCGAGCTCATCGAGGCCGTCGGGTTGTGGCTGATGCGGCGCTGGGGGGAGTACTTCGCGGTGATCGCGACCGGCGTGTTCATTCCGCTGGAAATCTACGAGCTCACCGAAAAGCTGACGATTCTGCGGTTCGGGGCGCTGGTGGTCAACGTGGTTGCGGTGATCTGGCTGCTGTGGAGCAAACGACTGTTCGGGCTCAACGGCGGTGCCGCGGCCTATTGGGAAGAACATCGCACCGAAAGCCTATTGTCCGTCGAACGCGCCGGCCTCGACGGCGCGGCGCAGTGACTCTGCGCTGACCACGCGGTCTTCTCGAACTTCTGCCTGGTACACGCAGAGTCAAACCTCGGGCGGCGTCAGTCCTCCTCGCCCCACAGCAGCAGTTGCCGCACCGCCGGACGCGACCCGTAGGGCTGCAGCATCTGGCTGGCCGGGCGCGGGCGCACCCGCTGCGGCCACCAGAACCAGCGCCCCAGCAGGGTGGCGATGGACGGCGTCATGAACGAGCGCACGATCAACGTGTCGAACAGCAGCCCGATGCCGATGGTGGTCCCGACCTGACCCAGGATCACCAGCGCGCTGAACGCGAACGTGGTCATGGTGGCGGCGAACACCAGCCCGGCCGAGGTCACCACCGAACCGGAGCCGGCCATCGCGCGGATGATCCCGGTTTTCAAGCCGGCGCCGATTTCCTCCTTGAACCTCGAGATCAGCAGCAGGTTGTAGTCCGAGCCCACCGCCAGCAGCAGGATCACGGCCAGCGCCAGCACCACCCAGTACAACTGGATGCCGAAAATGTCCTGCCAGACCAGCACCGAGAGCCCGAAGGATGCGCCCAACGACAGCGCCACGGTGCCGACAATGACGATGGCGGCGACCAGGCTTCGGGTGATGATCATCATGATCAGCAAGATCAGGCTCAGCGCGGCCAGCCCGACGATCATCAGGTCGTATTTGACCATGTCCTGGATGTCTTTGTAGGTCGCCGCGGTTCCGGCGATATAGATGTGCGAGCCCTCCAGCAGCGTGCCCTTCACCGCCTCCTTGGCGGCGTTGCGGATCGCGTCGATATGCGAAATGCCTTGCGGGGTCGCGGGATCACCCTCGTGGGTGATGATCATCTCCACAGCCTTGCCGTCCGGGGACATAAAGAGTTTCAGGCCCCGCTTGAAGTCGGGGTTGGCGAACACCTCGGGCGGCAGGTAGAAGGAATCGTCGTTCTTGGCTTTGTCGAAGGCTTGCCCCATCGCCGCCGGGTTGTCGTTCGCGAACGCCGACTGGTTGTTGATCCCGGAATTGGTGGCGTAGTTGGCCAGCGTCAGCTCCAGATTCTCCAGCTGGTTGTCGATCTGGGGCGGCAGCAGCGAAACCAGTTGCGGCTGCAGCGCATCCAATTTGTCCAGGCTGGCGGTGATGCTGGTGAACTGTTCGCTGAGCTGGCTGATGCCGTCGAGGGCGTCGAACACGGACCGGAACGCGAAACAAGCGGGGATGTCGTAACAGTGCGGCTCCCAATAGAAATAGTTGCGCACCGGCCGGAAGAAATCGTCGAAGTTCGCGAGCTTGTCCCGCAGGTCGTTGATCACCGTGATGGTGTCGTGAAAGCTCTGGGTTTGTTCGTGGGTGGCGGCGGCGCTTTGCTGCTGCAGGCTGTACTGCTGCCGCAGGATGTCGATCGTGTCCTTCAGCACGCCGGCCTGTTTAAGCAAGTCGGCGGCGCGGGCTTTCTGGTATTCCAGGTTCATCACTTGGCCGACGCTTTGCTGGCTGAGCTGAAACGGGATCGAGCTGTGGTCCAGCGGTGTCCCCAACGGCCGGGTAATGGTCTGCACCTTGGCGATACCGGGGGTGTGGAAGATGTTTTTGGCCACCCGTTCCAGCACCAGCATGTTGGCCGGATCGCGCAGGTCGTGATCGGCCTCCACCATGACCAGCTCGGGATTGAGCCGGGCCTGCGAGAAATGCCGCTCGGCGGCGGCGTAGCCGACCTTGGCCGGGGTGTCGTCCGGCAGGTACGGCTTGGAGTCGTAACTGGTCTTGTACCCGGGCAGCGAGACCAGGCCGATCAGGGCGACCGCGATCGTCACCACCAGGATGGGGCCCGGCCAGCGGACGATGGCGGTGCCGATGCGCCGCCATTCCCGGGTCCGCATCGCGACCTTGGGTTCGAAGATGCGGAGCCGGCTGCCCACGGCCAGCACGGCGGGGGCCAGCGTGAGCGCGGACAGAACCGACACCAACATGCCCACGGCGGCCGGAACCCCCATGGATTGGAAATAGGGTTGCCGCGCGAACGTCAGGCAGTACACCGCGCCGGTGATGGTCAGCCCCGAACCCAAGACCACGTGCGCGGTCCCGTGAAACATGGTGTCGAACGCGGTTTCTCGGTCCTCGCCGGCCCCGCGCGCCTCGTGGTAGCGGCCCAGCACAAAGATCGCGTAGTCGGTGCCGGCGGCGATGGCCAGCAGCGTCAGGATGTTCACCGAGAACGTCGACAGCCCGATCAACCCGGCGTTCCCCAGCACCGCGACGACCCCGCGCGCGGCGGCCAACTCGACCAGGACCGTGAGCAGCACCAGGATCGTGGTGACCAGGGAGCGATACACCCACAGCAACATCACCACGATCACCACGAACGTGATCAGGGTGACCTTCAACAGGCCCTCGTTGCCGACTTCGAACTGATCGGTGATCAGCGGCGCCGCCCCGGTGACATAGGCTTTGACGCCCGGCGGCGGCGGCGTGTCGGCGACGGCGTCGCGCACCGCGTTGACCGATTCACCGGCCAGGGCGTCGCCTTGATTACCGGCCAGATACACCTGAACCAGGGCGGCCTTGCCGTCGTTGCTTTGGGACGCCGACGCCGTCAACGGGTCGCCCCAGAAGTCCTGGATGTGTTCGACGTGCTTGGTGTCGCGGCGCAGCTTGTCGATCAGGGTGTCGTAGAACCGGTGGGCGTCGGCGCCGAGGGGCTGCTCGCCTTCCAGCACGATCATCGCCGCGCTGTCGGAATCGAACTGTTGGAACACCTTCCCGATGTGTTTCATCGCCTGCAGCGACGGTGCGCTGGGCGAGCTCATGCCCACCTGATGCGCTTTGGCGACGGCCTCCAGTTTGGGCACCGCAATGTTCGTGACCGCCGCCAAACCCAGCCACAGCAGGATGATCGGCACCGCCAGCATCCGGATGCTGTGCGGCAGGCGACGCCGCTGGTTGCTCATCCGGACTTGTCCAGGCAGAAGGTGTAGGCGTGCACTTCGTTGACGGTCCTCTCGTCCTTGACCTCACCGTTGATGACGATGCGGCAGCCGAGCGTGCCGCCGTTGCCTTGCGCCGTCAGGTTGGCGATGACCGCGGGGTCGGTAGTGGTGATCTCGTAGCGCCACGGCAGCGGCGCGTGGTCGACGCGCTGCGGTGCGGCGTGGATGTCTTGGTAGTTGATCGTGGCCACCGCCCCGGGGTCGCCGAAGACCTCATAGACCACGTGCTTGGGGTTGAACGGCACGCTGTCGTTGAGGACCCCGGTCGGGGTGGACGTGTCGTTGTGCGAGCCGAAGATGCCGTGCAGCCGGTACACACCGAATCCGGCGAGCGCCACCACCGCGACGGTCACCAGCACCATCCACCCGCGTCTCACCAGCCCGAAGGCTGAAATCCCCTTCACCCGTGAACCTTTCGATAACCGGTGACGCGACCGGGGGGTCGGGGTCATCGTTGCGGAGTGCCGAGATTTCTAACGGTACGGTACCGGACCGGACTCCACAAGAGACGGCGTCGTGC
>NZ_MLQM01000213.1:0-8012 GCF_001854525.1 Mycobacterium talmoniae | reverse complement strand
AGCACCAGTCGTCGGGAATCTGGTGCCAGGGGGTGCCGGCCGGAAAGCCCTCGCGCGGGGCGCCGGTGGCCTCGTCGTAGACGTAGCCGCAGCCCGGGCAGCGGTAGGCGGCCATCAGGCCGCCACCTGGTAGCGGGCCAGCACCTTGGTGCGCAGCCGTGGCTGGATGTTGGCGCGGGTGATGTCGCCGTCGTAGTGCGCCAGCACCCGGTGATCCATCAGCCGCCGCCACAACGGCGGCAGGTAGGTCAACCCGATCAGCGACGCGTAGCCGCTGGGCAGGTTCGGCGCGCCGTCCATGCTGCGCAGCGTCTGGTAGCGCCGGGTCGGGTTGGCGTGGTGGTCGCTGTGCCGCTGCAGGTGGTACAGGAACAGGTTGGTCACCAGGTGATCGGAGTTCCAGCTGTGCGCCGGCGTGCACCGCTCATAGCGACCGTTGGGCAGCTTTTGCCGCAGCAGTCCGTAGTGCTCGAGATAGTTCACCGATTCCAGCAGGCTAAAGCCGTAGACCGCCTGGATGATCACGAACGGGATCAGCGCGGGCCCGAAGACCGCGATCAGCACGCCCCACAACACCACCGACATCAGCCAGGCGGTGAGCACGTCATTGCTCAGGTGCCAGGGGCTCTTGTCCAACCGGCGCATCCGGGCCGCCTCCAGCCGCCACGCCGAGCGCAGGCTGCCGGCGACGCTGCGCGGGAAGAACTCCCAGAACGTCTCGCCGAACCGCGACGATGCCGGGTCTTCGGGGGTGGCTACCCGCACGTGGTGGCCGCGGTTGTGCTCGATGTAGAAGTGCCCGTAGCAGGTCTGGGCCAGGGTGATCTTGGCCAGCCAGCGCTCCAACTCTTCCTTCTTGTGGCCCATCTCGTGGGCGGTGTTGATGCCGATCCCGCCCAGTGCGCCCACCGAGAGCGCCAACCCGATCTTGGCCGGCCAACTGAGCGACCCCTCGACGCCCAGCCAGCTCAGGTCCGACGCGGTGAACAGGTAGGCGCCCAGGATCACGCTGGCGTACTGGAACGGGATGTAGATGTAGGTGCAGTAGCGGTAGTAGCGGTCGTTCTCCAGCCGCGCCATCACCTCATCGGGGGCGTTCTGACCGTCCGGCCCGAAGCGCAGGTCCAGCAGCGGCAGCAGCACGTACACCAGGAACGGACCGATCCAGAACAGCGCTTGGGACGCCGTGTGCCACCCGGCCCGGTTCATCGCCCACACGATGGGCAGCACCACGAACAGCGCCGTCGGGGCGACCAGCCCCAGCAGCCATAGGTAGCGCTTCTTGTCCCGCCACGCCACCGCCTCGGTGGCTGGTTGGGTGCTCATCCTCGCCGAACCTCCTCGTGAGTTGTGACTTCCACCACGTGAGGTTGGACGTTACCCCGAGTTACGTCCGTTGTCTAGACAAAGGACGATGGTTTGTAAAACAAATGTGCTTAGGGCACCTTCATGTCCTCCGCGTCCTCGGTGGGCGCCGCCTCCCGGCGCGCCAGCACCGAGTGCCGGTAGCCGTAGCCGAGGTAGATCGCGACGCCGAGGACCATCCAGACGCCGAACCGGATCCAGGTGACCGCGGTCAGGTTCACCATCAGCCACAGGCACGCGCAGATCGACGCGATCGGCAGCACCGGCACCCACGGCGCCCGGAACCCGCGGGGCAGGTCGGGCCGGGTGCGGCGCAAGACGACCACCCCGGCCGACACCAGCACGAACGCGAACAGGGTGCCGACGTTGACCATTTCCTCGAGCTTGCCCATCGGGAAGGCCGAGGCGGTGACCGCGACCAGCACCGCCACCAGCACGGTGATCCGCACCGGGGTGCCGTGCGCACCGGTGCGGGCCAACCGCCGCGGCAACAGCCCGTCGCGGGCCATCGCGAACAGCACCCGGCACTGGCCCAGCATCAGCACCATCACCACCGTGGTCAGCCCGGCCAGCGCGCCGACCGAGATGACCGTGGACGCCCAGTGCACCCCGTTGGCCAGGAACGCGGTGGCCAGGTTCGCGTGGGTGCCGTCGGGGGCGTCCCGCAGCGCGGTGTAGGGCACCATGCCGGACAGCACCACCGAGACCGCGACGTAGAGCACGGTCACGATCGCCAGCGTGGCCAGGATGCCGCGCGGCACGTCACGCTGCGGGTTGCGGGTCTCCTCGGCCATGGTGGCGACCACGTCGAAGCCGATGAACGCGAAGAACACGATCGCCGCCCCGGCCAACACCCCGTAGCCGCCGTAATGGCTCGATGTCGCCCCGGTCAGCAGCGACAGCACCGACTGGTCCACCCCGGTGCCGGCGTGGTCGGCCTGCGACGGCGGGATGAACGGGGTGTAGTTGGCGGCTTTGATGAAAAACGCGCCGACGACCACCACCAGCAGCACCACCGCGACCTTGATCGCGGTGACCGCGGCGGAAAACCGGGACGACAGTTTGGTGCCCAGCGCCAGCAGGGTGGCGACCAGGGTAACGATCAGCAGGGCGCCCCAGTCCAGGTGGACGGCGCCGAGTGTGACGGTGCCGCCTGCGAAGCCGACCAGCGTGCCCAGGTAGGTGGACCAGCCCTTGGCCACCACCGCGGCCCCGATCGCCAACTCCAGCACCACATTCCAGCCGATGATCCAGGCCAGACCCTCGCCGAAGGTGGCGTAGGAGAAGGTGTAGGCGCTGCCGGCCACCGGCAGCGTGGAGGAGAACTCCGCGTAGCACACCGCGGCCAGCCCGCAGGTGATCGCGGCGATCACGAACGAGATCCAGATGGCCGGGCCGGTGATGTTGCCCGCGGTCGAGGCGGTGACGGTGAAGATGCCGGCCCCGATGACCACCGACACCCCGAAGACGGTCAGATCCCACCAGGTGAGGTCCTTGCGTAACCGGGTGCCCGGTTCGTCGGTGTCGGCGATCGACTGCTCCACCGACTTGATCCGCCATCGACCCGCCATCTGCGCGCCCCCTTGCCGTGCCTGCTTTCGCGGCAATGTACCGGTCGGCGCGCGGGGGCGGCGGCTCGCGGCGAGATTGCAGCCACGCAGGGACCCACTCGCACTTGTCCTGCGGCGTTGCAATCTCGAGGCGCGGCGGCGACCACCGGATCACATTCGCCGACGCCCAACGGCATTGGCCGCTACTTGGCCAGGGCCTTGTCCAGGTCGGGCTCCAGGTAGATGACCCGAGCCGCCGGGACGGCGGCGCGCACCCGCACCTCGGCGGCGTCAATGGTGGCCGCGACGGTGGCCAGATCCACCTGCGGCGCCAACGCGATCTTGGCCGCCACCAGCAGCTCGTCCGGACCCAGGTACTGGGTGCGGATATGGATGAGTCGTTCCACGTGGTCGGTGGCTTCCAACGCCGCCCGGATGGCCCGATCCTCCTCGGCGGTGGCGCCCTCACCGATCAGCAGGCTGTGCATCTCGACCATCAAGATGACCGCGACCACCCCCAGCAGCGCCCCGATGGCGACGGTGCCGACCCCGTCCCACACCGGGTCGCCGGTCAGCACCGTCAACCCGACACCGGCCAACGCGAACACCAGCCCGACCAGTGCGGCGGTGTCCTCCAGCAGCACCACCGGCAGCTCGGGGCTGCGGGAGTTACGGATGAACCGCCACCACGACTCGTCGCCCTTCAGCGGTCGCGACTCGACCATCGCCGTGCGAAAACTGAAGGCCTCCAAGCTGATTGCCACCAGCAGAATCGCCAGCGCAACGATCGGCGCACTGAGCTGCTCGGGGTGGATGATCTTGTGGTAGCCCTCGACCAGGGCGAACACCGACCCCAGGGTGAACAGCACCAGCGCCACCACGAACGACCAGAAGTAGCGGCTGCGGCCGTACCCGAACGGGTGCAGCCGGTCCGCGCCGCGCTGGGCCACCCGCTGCCCGAACAGCAGCAGCGCCTGGTTGGAGGTGTCGGCCACCGAGTGCACGGCCTCGGCCAGCATCGAGGAGCTGCCGGTGATCAGGTAGCCGATGAACTTGGCGGCGGCGATCCCGGCGTTGGCCGCCAACGCCGCCAGGATCGCCCGGGTGCTGCCGCCGGCGCTCACAGCCCGACCGTGGCGCGGAACAGCGTGCTGGGCCGCGCCGCGACCAACCGGATCGGCCCGTCGTCGGCGCCGACCCAGGCCGCCATCCCGCGGTGCAGCGTCAACGCCCCGGACTTGCCGTGCACCGTCGCCGACCCCTCGGTGCACAGCAGGATCTGCGGCCCGTCATGGCGGCACGGCGCATCCACCTCGTGACCGAGGTGGTCGCCGTCGAGGCTCAGCATCGACACCGCGAACTCCTCGGCGGGGGTGTCGTAGCTGCGCTCCAGCCCGTCGCAGTAGGTCGCCGGGCGCAGCGCGTCCTCGGTGGTGGGGGTGAAGTCCAGCACCCGCAACAGCTCCGGCACGTCGACGTGTTTGGGGGTCAACCCGCCGCGCAGCACGTTGTCGGAGTTGGCCATCACCTCGAGCCCGATGCCGCGCAGGTAGGTGTGCAGGTTGCCGGCCGGCAGGAACAGCGCCTCGCCGGGGGCCAGGTTGATCCGGTTGAGCAGCAACGCCGCCAACACGCCGGCGTCGCCCGGGTAGCGCTCCCCCAGCTCCAGCACCGTCTTGGCTTCGGCCGCGAATTCCGTTGCCCCGGAACTGACATAGTGGATGGCGCCGTCGAGCACCGCGGGCACCAGCACGTCGAGGTCGGGCTGCGGGGCGGTGATCCAGGTGGTGAACAGCGCGCGCAGCCCGTCGGCGTCGGACTGGCCGTGCAGCAGGTCGATGAACGGGTCCAGGTCCGAGACCGCCAGGGCCTGCAGCAGCTCGACGGTGCGCGCCGCCGGACGGAATCCGGCCAGCGCCTCGAACGGCTGCAGCGCCACCAGCAGCTCGGGTTTGTGGCTGCTGTCGCGGTAGTTGCGGATCGGGGAGGTGATCGGCACACCGAGCCGCTCCTCGCGCTCGAAGCCCTCCACCGCCTGCGCGGCGCTGGGATGGGCCTGCAACGACAGCGGCTCGTCGGCGGCCAGCACCTTCATCAAAAACGGCAGCGCATCGCCGAACCGCGCCCGGGCCACCGCCCCCAGCTGTCCCTCCGGGTCGGCGGCCAGCCCGTCCAGCAGCGAGACTTCCCCGTCGGCGGTGTGCAGCCAGGCCGGATCACCGGGATGCGCGCCCAGCCACAGCTCGGCTTCGGGATGGGTGGTCGGCACCGCGCGCCCGGTGAATTCGGCAATGGCGGTCCGCGATCCCCAGGCGTAGGTCCGTATCGCTCCGCGTAGCAGTTCCACTGTTCTGGTATTCCCCGTTATCCCCGCATCAGCCGCACGTACACGGCGGCCATCTCTAGCCGAACGGCTAATACTGCCAGCTGCAGCTCGGCGCGCCCCACACCCCCTGACGCTAGTGGCGCATCGGGGGCGTCCTGGACTCCGACCAGGTCGACGTCGGTCCGCCCGCCGATTCGTGCGGCCACCACCGGGCGCTCGGCGGCCAAGGTCAGCGCCAGCACCCGCAGCCGATCGGCCACCGGCCCATCGATCTGCTCGTCGTGAAACAGGTCGGCGTCGCCGCCGGCGTGCTGGGCGTGCAACGCCACCAGCGCATCGGCCAACCCGGTGGCCGCCGCCACGGTGTCGGCGGTCCGCAGCAGGATCATCGACGCGTGCCGGGCCAACGCCAGCGTCGCCGCGCAGTCCCCGGCCAGCGCGACCCGGCGCCCGGCCAGCCGGTCGGCCAGGTTCTTGGCCGCGTTGGTGAACACCTCCCGCCCGGCGCTGTTGCGCAGCGCCTCGGCGTCCAGTTCGTCGGCCAGCGCCGCCAGGTCGGTGCGCAGCCCGACGTCCACGCTGTTCAGCACGGCCAGCCCGGCGGCCAGGTAGCGGGGCAGCCCGAACTCGTCGGGCACGCTCAGCCGCGGCTCCAGCACGCCGACCCGGCCCGCGGTGCTATCGCGCAGCGGACCCGTGTACGGGGCGGCCACCACCACCCGCGCGCCGCGGCGCACCCCGGTGGCGGCGGCGGTGACCAGCGCCGGGTCGCCCGGGTCGTCGCCGGCGGCGACCAGCACGTCCAGCGGCCCGATCCACGGCGGTGCCTCGGCGACCAGCACGATCGGCGCGGCGGTCACCCCGCCGGCCGCGGCGGCCAGCATGGCCCCGGCGGTCTCGGCGGTGCCGCGGCCGGCCACCCAGATCAGGGTGCGCGGCCGGTCCTGGCCGCCGATCGCGTCCAGCGCGCCTTCGTCGGTGGCGGCGGCGGTGGCGCGCACTTGGGCACCGGCCATCGACGCCGCGCGCAGCAAACCGTCCCGGTCGGCGCCGAGCAGGGCCTCGGTGTCGTCGAGGTCGATCGTGGCGCTGGTGGCATTCACCGCGCCACCTCGGTCTGCGCGCCGGCCGCGGCGATTTCGGCCGCGACCTGGCTGACCACCGCGTCGACGTCGTCGACGCAGCGGGCCTCCACGTTCAGCCGCAGCAACGGCTCGGTGTTGGAGCTGCGCAGGTTGAACCAGCTGCCGTCGCCCAGGTCCACCGTCACCCCGTCCAGGTGGTCGATGGAGTGGATCCGGGTGCCGAACGACTTCAGCACCGCCTCGGTGGCCGCGGCGGCGTCGGTGACAGTGAAGTTGATCTCGCCGGAGGATTCGTAGCGCTGATAGTCGGTGGTCAGCTCGGACAGCGGGCGCTGCTGCTCACCGAGCGCGGCCAGCACGTACAGCGCCGCCAGCATGCCCGAATCGGCGCCCCAGAAGTCCCGGAAGTAGTAGTGCGCCGAGTGTTCGCCACCGAAGATGGCGCCGGTTTCGGCCATCAACGCCTTGATGTAGGAATGCCCGACCCGGGCACGCACCGGGGTCCCGCCCCGCTCGACCACCAACTCCGGCACCGCCCGCGAGGTGATCAGGTTGTGGATCACCGTCGCGCCGATTTCGCGCTGCAGTTCCCGGGCGGCGACCAACGCGGTGACCGCCGACGGCGAGACCGGCTCCCCCCGCTCGTCGACGACGAAGCACCGGTCGGCGTCCCCGTCGAAGGCGAGCCCGATATCGGCGCCGGTGGCCCGCACGTGCTGCTGCAGGTCGACCAGGTTGGCCGGGTCCAGCGGGTTGGCTTCATGGTTGGGAAAGGTGCCGTCCAGCTCGAAATACAACGGCAACAACGTGATCGAGCCGATCGCGCCCAGCACGGCCGGCGCGGTGTGGCCGGCCATGCCGTTGCCGGCGTCGACCGCCACCTTAAGCGGACGCAGCCCGGCGGTGTCCACCAACGAGCGCAGGAACGCGCCGTAGTCGGCCAGCACATCCTGATCGGTGACGGCGCCCGGCGCGCCGTCGTAGCCCGGGACCCCGGCGATCACCTCGTCGCGGATCACGCCCAGCCCGGTGTCCGCACCGACCGGCTTGGCGCCCGCCCGGCACAGCTTGATGCCGTTGTAGGCGGCCGGGTTGTGGCTGGCGGTGAACATCGCGCCCGGGCAATCCAGCAAACCGGAGGCGAAATACAGCTGGTCGGTGGAGGCCAACCCGATCTGCACCACGTCGAGGCCCTGACTGGTCACCGCGGCGGCGAAGGCCGACGCCAGCGGCGGCGAGCTGTCCCGCATATCGTGGCCGACCACCACCCGGCGCGCGCCCTCACCGCGCACCAGCCGGGCAAAGGCGGCGCCGACGTCGGCCACAAAGGATTCGTCGATCTCCGCACCGACCAGGCCGCGCACGTCGTACGCCTTGATCACACGGTGGACAGCCGCAGCGGGCCGAGACATTGACAGGGCTCCTGACGATGGGGACTTCTTCTGAGCAAGCCTAGCCCGGCTCGGTGCGTTGACTCTGCGCCTACCAGACGGGTTACTCGAACTTTTGCGGGGTGACGGCAGAGTCAACGCCGAAATGCCGGGTGTCAGTCGGCGGGGTCGGGCAGCACCCGCAGGTGGCCACGCCGACGGCCGGTGCCGACCGGCCGCGGCGGGGGCGGCGCCAACACGCTGCTGGCCGGCGCGCCGGCATGCGAGGGTGACAGCTGGCCGTCCGGTTCGGAGA
>NZ_MLQM01000212.1:0-8055 GCF_001854525.1 Mycobacterium talmoniae | reverse complement strand
TCCCTGGTGAGACGGATGTCTTTGGACGGACAATCCATCGATACCGGGAGTTCCGCTGCCCTACCGGTACCCACAACGGCGTGTCACACTTGCCACACCAATCACACACCTAACTGCGCGGCATTGGGGCTAGAGGCGGCGCTGCCCGGCAAACTGGCGTCGTGATGCGCGGAAAACCCAGGCGCCCCGGACGCATCGTCCACCACCTGCGCAACAGGCCTCGACGAAGTCGTGACGAATCCTCACCACTGCCGGGCTTCCATGCCACCAAACAGGCTCGCCCGCTTGCTCGTCGCCGATCCCGAGCCTGTCCAGGGCAAACCCGACTTCGCTGCCCGACGCCGGCGGGGGCAACATAAGGGGTTGAACAGAATCCCGCTGTCCGTTACCAAACTGTTGTGAACCGCGGCGGACAGGGGTAGCGTCAGCGAACAGGTTGAGTTCACAGCCACCCGGAAGAAGCGTCAAAGACGTGACCAGGGGGCCTACTCCCTGGCTTCTACCCGTGAGGGTTGTAATCACATTGACGTGAGTCCAACAGCACGATTTTTCGACTGATGGAGCCACAAGAATGTCCGCTATCAGAGCCGCCGAGTCCGCATTACCGCCTCCCCGGACGGACACGGCCTTTCCGCCTCAGACCTGGGAGAGCCGCACCGCTCATTCGACCGCCCGCTGGGGGCGTTCCGGCGCGGTGATCAGTGTCGGCGGCGAACTCGACGCCGCGAACGCCGGGCAGCTCGCTGACTACGTGCAGCGCTGCGCCGGTTACTGCGAATGGTTGGTGCTCGACCTACACGACCTGGAATTCATCGGCACCGCGGGTTTTTCTGTCCTGCAGACGATCAACACCCGGTGCACCGACGGCCAGATCTATTGGGCGATGGTTCCCAGCTCCCCGGTGTCCCGCCTGCTACGAATCTGCGACCCGGACGGCGCGTTGCCGACCACCGAGTCGGTTGCCGCCGCGCTGGCCACGGTGCAAAGCCGCAGCCGGCTACTGCAGCTGGTCACGGAGCCGAGCTAGCGATTTCGCCAGCAGCCGGGATACGTGCATCTGCGAGATCCCGACCCGCTCGGCGATCTGCGTCTGCGTCATCGACTCGAAGAACCGGAGCACCAGCACCGTGCGCTCCCGCTCGGGCAACGCGTTGAGTAACGGGCGCAGCGACTCCCTGTTCTCGATTCGCTCCAGGCCGGCGTCGACGGAGCCGAGGGTATCGGCGATGGCCCGCACCTCGTCGTCGCCGGAGCTGCTGCTGGTGGAGTCGATGGACAAGGTGTTGTAGGAGCTGCCCGCCACCAGCCCCTCGACGACCTCGCTGCGGCTGAGTTCGACTTCCTCGGCGAGCTCGGAGGCGGTGGGCGCCCGTCCCAGGCGTTGGGACAGCTCGGCGGTCGCCGAGCCGAGCCGCAAATGCAGCTCCTTAAGCCGCCGGGGGACCTTCACCGACCAGCTGTTATCCCGGAAGTGCCGGCGCACCTCGCCCATGATGGTGGGCACCGCGAACGAAACGAAGTCCGAGCCGGCATCGACATCGAACCGGATCACCGCGTTAACCAATCCCACCCGGGCGACCTGGACCAGGTCCTCGCGCGACTCGCCGCGGCCCTCGAAGCGACGGCCAATGTGCTCGGCCAGCGGCAGGCACCGCTCCACGATCTTGTCGCGTTGGCGACGGAACTCCGGCGAGTCGGCGGGACAGCTGGCCAGTTGGCGAAACATCTCCGGGACGTCGGCATATTCAGAACTCGACCGCGATGCCGAACCCCCGGCGGCGCGTTCTGTCACTGGGCGCGGCCCGCCCGGTGGGTCGTCAACGTGATCCCGAAGACGCGGTGGCCGCCCTGCGGTTCGCGACCGTCGCCGAAGGTCTTCACCTCGTCGGTCAGCGAGGTCAGCACGTGCCAGCTGAAGCTGCCCGGGGTCAGCACGTCCGCGCTTTCGCAGGCCACCGACGCGTGCACGACGACTTCGTCGTCGCGCGGGTCGACCACCACCACCAGGGTGGCCTCGGGTCTCGCCGACCGGATCAGTCGGGTACAGGCCTCGTCCACCGCCAACCGCAGATCCTCAACGGTATCCAGATCCAGGTCTTCTAGGGTGCCGACCGCGCCGACCAGGGTGCGCAACACCGCCAAGTTCTCCAGCCGGGGGGCGACCCGCATCTCGACGGCTCGTTCGCCGTATTGCCCAGCCCATCGTGTATCAGTCACGTGTCCTCCCGGCGATGTGGGACCGAGATTACCGCCGCGCACCGGCCGGTTGATCACGACGGCCACCGGGTATCCGGACTTTCATGGGCGCTGCTTTTGTGATTCTCGCACCGGTGATGGCGACGTAACAGCCACCCGGCGGTGCCGCGGGTTATCGGGGTAATAGTCATGACCTAGGGCTGATACCCGTTTGACCGCGCGGGTAACCCCGCGTTTTGACCCGATGACGTACGGGTAGGCGATCTCGATGCCCAGCGGTAGAAACCCCGATGAGATCCCGGTCGCCGACGCCGTCGAGCAGGACCAAGAAACCACCCCGGACCCCAGTCCGCCGTCGCGGCCGGATCCGCCGATGGAGGCCGACGCCCCGGATTGGCAGGAGCAACTCCAGGAAGTCGTGGGCGTCGAGGACGACGGCCGCGACGACTACCCGGAGGTTTGACAGCCGACGGCGGCGGGAAGCCTGCGGGATGGGTCGGGAATCACGCGCGGAAAGGAGACGGAGATGCCGAACCCGTCGATCAAAGACGAGCGTCTCTACGAAGACCTGCGCGACCGGGGCGAGTCGAAAGAGAAGGCCGCCCGGATCTCCAACGCGGCGGCGGCCAGCAGTCGCTCCCGCGTCGGGAAAAGCGGTGGCAAGTCAGGTTCGTACCAGGACTGGACTGTCCCGGAGCTCAAGAAGAGGGCGAAAGAGCTTGGTATATCCGGCTATTCGAAGCTGAACAAAAGCAAGCTCATCACGAAGCTTCGTAACCACTAGAGCGAAAGGCAGGCTATGGCCGACAACGACAAGAACAGTGGACCCGAAGAAGCCATCAAGGGCGTCGTCGAGGACGTCAAGGGCAAGGCCAAGGAGGCGGTCGGGACCGTCACCGGCCGCGACGACATGATCCGCGAGGGCCAGGCGCAGCAGGACAAAGCCGAGGCCGAACGCGAGGCCGCGAAGAAGGAAGCTCAGGCCGAACAGGCCCGGGGGAACGCGGCGGTCGAAGAGCAGCGGCAAAAAGCCAACCAGACCGACAACTGACGGCGCGACAAGCCTTTCCCATGAGGAAGGTCCAGCCGGTACCGGCTGGACCTTCTTCGCGTGGGTAGCCACGGAAACGCGGTTCTTCACAGCGCCGCCCGCTAGACCTACGCTTAGTGCTATGGGGCAAATCCTGCTTCGGGGCGTGGTGCATCTGGTGTCGTGGGCCATCGGCATGATCGTGGCGGCCTGGGCGGTGCCCAATGTTTCGGTGACGCCGTCGGCGGTGATCGTCGCCGCCGTGTTGTTCTCCATCGCGCAAGCGGGCCTGGCGGCGTTCATCTTGAAGTTGCCGCACGGTTATGCGTCGCTGCTCCTCGGCGGCACCGGACTGGTGTTGACCCTCGTCGCAATGGGTCTCACCTCGGTGATCACGCAGGAACTCAGCATTCGCGGCTTCGCATCCTGGATCGCCGCGACAGTGGTGGTGTGGCTGGTGACCACGATTGGGGCGATTTTGCTGCCTGAGGTGTACGCCCGCAACGAAGTCGCGCGGACCTAGCAGCCACCGATATTCACGCGACCCGCTGAGCCCCGGCGGGGTTAAGAATTGCACCGCACCGGGGCCGTTGAGTGAGTAGCATGGTGTCATCCGATGGCGGAGGTCAGCTCATGGGAGACACGCACCACGACCCGACAGACCACGCGCGGACCACGCAACCGCACGCGGGTATCACGATGAAGGACAACCTCTTCTGGCCCGGGTTCATTCTGATAATCATCGCTTTCGCCGGGATGGTCGCCACGGTGGCGGTCGCCGCCTACCGGCACTACGAATGGCTCACCACGACGGTGCTCATCGCCGTCCTCGGGATCATCGCCGGAGCGCTGTGGTTCGTCGTGGAGCTGCGCCGCGTCAACCAGGTGGATCGACAGTGGGTACACGCGCGCACCGATAGTCGACTGCAGCGGCGCGCCGCCTGAGCCAAGACTCGGTTCGGCGCGTCAGCCACCCAGCGTCAACCCGGAAATCGCCGGGGTACCCAGCGTCATCGTCAGCATCATCAGCGTGAGCAAGAACCAGCCGGCCCCGTGCCAACCCCACCAGGTGCCCTCGTCGCGCCACACCCGGTAGGTGCGCACGAACGCCCACACGCCGGCACCGAACAAAATGGCCGGTCCCCCGAACGCCAACACCGTCCGCTGCGGCACACCGCACGCCGCCGTGTCGACGGCCGCCTCCCCGCCGCAGGTGCTGACCCACAGCGCCGCCAGGATGACGAAGCCGACGCCGCTGGCGGCCGCCACCACCGCAAACCGGGCGGCCGCACGCACCTCGTCGTCTTCCTGCCCCAGCCGGTCCCCGTGGGAACCCGGGCGTGGTCGTTGCATACCGAACCTCTGTTATTCGGGTCCAGATTTCCCAGGATAGCTGCGGATAACCGTGGGCTGCCTCGGGTGCGAGGTGCGACTAACCCAACTCGGTCAGCGCGCCGCGCAAGGCGGCTACCGCGGCGTCAATTTCGGCCTCCGACACCGTCAATGCCGGCCGGAACCGCACCCCGTCCGCACCGCTGGCCAGCAGGACCACACCACGCCGCCACAGTCGGCGGAGCAACTCATCGCGGTCGGCGGTGGTCGGCAGGCTGACCGCGCACATCAGGCCGCGACCGCGGACGTCGAGCAGCAGACCCGGAAAGTCGTGCGCCAACTCGTCGAGCCGGGTGTGCAAATGGCGACCCAGCACCGCGGCCCGCGCGAACAGCCCCTCAGCTTCGATGACCTCCAGGACACGGCGGGCGCGGACCATGTCGGTGAGGTTGGCGCCCCACGTCGAGTTCAGCCGGGACGACACCGCGAACACGTTGTCGGCGATCTCATCGACCCGCCGCCCCGCCATCAGCCCGCACACCTGGGTCTTCTTGCCGAACGCGACCACGTCCGGCGCCACCCCCAATTGCTGGTAGGCCCAAGCGGTTCCGGTCAACCCGCACCCGGTCTGCACCTCGTCGAGGACCAGCAGCGCGTCGTACTCGTCGCACAGGGCGCGCATGGCGGTGAAGAACTGGGGGCGGAAGTGCCGGTCGCCGCCCTCGCCCTGAATGGGTTCGGCGATAAAGCAGGCGATGTCGTGCGGGTGCGCCGCAAACGCCGCCCGCGCCTGCCGCAGCGACTCGGCCTCCAGGGCGTCCATGTCCGACGCCGCTAGGCCCGGCCGCAGGTACGGTGCGTCGATGCGCGGCCAGTCGAACTTCGGGAACCGCGCCACCTTGACCGGTTCGGTGTTGGTCAGCGACATGGTGTAGCCGGTGCGGCCGTGAAACGCCCCGCGCAGGTGCAGCACCCGGGTGCCCAGCCCGGGGTCGCGGCCGTGGGCCTCGTTGTGCCGGCTCTTCCAGTCGAAGGCGACCTTGAGCGCGTTCTCCACCGCCAGCGCACCCCCGTCAATGAAGAACAGATGCGGCAGCGCCGGGTCGCCGAGCACCCGGGTGAACGTCTGGACGAACCGCGCCATCGGCACCGAGTACACGTCGGAGTTGCTCGGCTTGTTCAGGGCGGCTTGGGCGAGTTCGGCCCGAAACACGGCGTCGTCGGCGAGGGCGGGATGGTTCATCCCCAGCGCCGACGAGGCGAAGAAGGTGAACATGTCCAGATAGCGGCGCCCGTCGCGGGCGTCCACCAGGTAGGAACCGGCCGAGCGGTCCAGGTCCAGCACCAGGTCGAAACCGTCGACCAGCATGCTGTGCGCCAGCACCTGCCGGACCCGGTCGGGTGACAGCCGGGTGGGCGCTTCGGCGGGGCCAAGCACGGCAGTCATGCCACCAGAATACCGGCTATTTACGCTCTAAGCCCGCATTGACCGCAATATTTACGGCACAAACTGTCTATCGCTGTAAAACGTCTGTAGGATGATGGTGCTGCGCGTCTGCACGTTGGCCGCCGTCCGGATCCGCTGCAGCAGGTCTTCCAGCGCCCGCGCGGACGCGACGCGCACCAGCAGGATGTAGCTGTCCTCGCCGGCCACCGAGTGACACGATTCGATCGCCTCGATGTGTTCCAGCCGCGCGGGTGCATCATCGGGTTGTGAGGGGTCGAGAGGGGTGATCGCGACGAACGCCGACAGCATGTTCCCCAGCGCCTCGGGGTTGATCCGCGCCGAGTACCCGGTGACCACCCCCCGCGACTCCAGCCGGCGCACCCGGGAGGCGACCGCCGACACCGACAGCCCGGCCGTGGCGGCCAATTCGGCCAGCGTGGCCCGCCCGTCGGCCACCAGTTCGCGCACCAGGATGCGGTCGATATTGTCCAGCGTATCCACCATGGCCGGAGACTATCGCAGCGCGGTGGGGCGGCCATCGGGATGAAAAAGTTGGTGAGCTGGCAGCTGCGGGAACGCTTCGCCGCGGCGCTGTCGGCCATGTACGGGGCCGAGGTGCCGGCCTACACCACGCTGGTTGCGGTCACCACCGAGGTCAACCGGGATTATGCGGCGCACCGGCCGGGCGCCGAACGGCTGGGGTCGCTGGACCGGGTCACCGCCGAGCGGCACGGCGCGATCCGGGTCGGCACCCCGGCCGAGCTGGCCGCCGTCGCCGACCTGTTCGCCGCGTTCGGCATGTACCCGGTCGGCTACTACGATCTGCGCGACGCCGATCCACCGGTTCCGGTGGTGTCCACCGCGTTTCGGCCGATCGACGCCGACGAGCTGGCCCGCAACCCGTTCCGGGTGTTCACCTCGATGCTGGCGCTGCGCGATCCGCGGTTCTTCGACCCGGACCTGCGGCGCCGGGTGCAGGCGTTTTTGGCGCGCCGGCAGCTGTTCGACCCGGCGCTGATCGACGCGGCCCGGGTGATCGCCGCCGACGGGGGCTGCGCCGCGTCGACGGCCGACGATTTCGTCGAGCGGGCGGTGGCCGCGTTCGCGTTGTCGCCCGAACCGATCGAGCGGGCCTGGTACGACGAGCTGTCCCGGGTGTCCGCGGTGGCCGCCGACATCGCCGGGCTGGGCTCCACCCACCTCAACCACCTGACCCCGCGGGTGCTCGACATCGACGAGTTGTACCGGCGGATGTCCGCCCGGGGCATCACCATGATCGACAAGATTCAGGGGCCACCCCGCTGGGACGGACCGGCGGTGCTGTTGCGCCAGACGTCGTTTCGCGCGCTGGCCGAGCCGCGCCGGTTCCGGTCCGCCGACGGCGCCGTTACCGAGGGCACCCTGCGGGTGCGGTTCGGGGAGGTCGAGGCCCGCGGGGTCGCGCTGACCCCCGCCGGACGGGAACGCTACGACGCCGCGATGCGCGCACCCGACCCCGCCCGGGTGTGGGGCCAGCATTTCCCGTCCACCGACGCCGCACTGGCCGCGGCGGGACTGGCCTACTATTACGGCGGCGACCCGTCCAAACCGGTTGTCTACGAGGACTTCCTGCCCGCCTCGGCGGCCGGGATCTTCGCGTCCAACCTGGACCGCGACGCCCAAGCCACCGACACCGCCGACGATTCCGGCTACACCAGCGACTGGATGGCCGGGGCGATCGACCGTCGGATCCACGACCCGTACCAGCTCTACGCCGCCCTCGCCCAGGAGAAAACAGCATGAGTATCCCCACCACCACCCGCCTGCCCACCGCCGACGCGCTGCGGGAGCGGGTGCGCGCCGCGCTGAGCGCGATCGGCGCCGATGTCGAGCTCGGCGGGCCCGGCGACCACGGCCTGGCCGCCAGCACCCCAATCACCGGCGATGTCCTGTTCACCGTCGCCGCCCCCGAGCCCCAGCAGGCCGAGGCGATCATCGTCGCTGCCGCCCACGTGTTTTCTGCCTGCCGCGCCATCCCGGTCCCGGTGCGCGGCGAGCTGGTGGCCCGGCT
>NZ_MLQM01000211.1:0-8080 GCF_001854525.1 Mycobacterium talmoniae | reverse complement strand
GCCCACCCCGGCCGGGCCGCCGTTCTACTCCTACATGGTGGCCAACATGGGCATGGAGGCCCAGGCCAGCGCCAGCGCGCGGGCCCGGAAGAAGGCGCCGGAACCCGACACGGCGGCCACGGCGGCCGCCGCGGCCACCGACGAACCCGAGCAGCAGGGACGCCGTCGGCGCCGGCGCGCCAAGGCCGCCCTGCTGGGCCGCGGCCACGAGTACATGGACTTAGACCAGGAACTCGACGAGCCGCCGCGGGTGACCGCCTCCGCCGCCGGGGCGGGCCCGTTGGGCTTCACCGGCACCGCGGCCCGGGCGGCCGCCGCGGCGCCGGCGGGGTTGACCACGTTGGCCGGCGACGCGTTCGGCGGTGACGCGACGGAGCCGATGATGCCGCGAACCTGGGGCGACGGCGTTGGTTAAGGTCGTGCCCCGTGATCATCAGCACCATCAACGTCAACGGCATCCGCGCGGCGGTCAAGCAGCGGTCGGCGGACAACCTGGGCCTGCTGGCCTGGCTGGAGCAGACCCGCGCCGACATCGTCTGCCTGCAGGAGACCCGCGCCGACGATGACCAACTTGCGGCGGCGCTGGCCCCCGCGCTGGCCGACGGCTGGTCGGTGGCCTCGGCCGACGCCCATCGCAAGGGCCGTAACGGGGTCGCGGTGCTGAGCCGCCGACCGTTCACCGCGGTCCGGGTCGGGTTACCGACCGCCGACGAGTTCGCCGACCACGGCCGCTACCTGGAGGTCGATGTGGACGGCTGTCCAGACAAAACGGCCGGCGGCCTGACCATCGCCAGCGTCTATGTGCACACCGGCGAGGCCGACACCCCGCACCAGGCCGAGAAGGAGCGGTTCATGGCCGGGCTGGCCGCGCGGATGGCCGCGCTGTCCCGGCAACGCCGCGACGTGGTGGTGTGCGGCGACTGGAATATCGCGCACACCGAAAACGACATCAAGAACTGGAAGGGCAACGTCAAAAAGTCGGGATTCTTACCCAGCGAGCGGCAGTGGCTGAGCGACCTGCTGGCCGCCGGCTGGGTGGACGTGGTGCGTCACCTGCACCCCGACACGGCCGGGCCCTACTCCTGGTGGTCGTGGCGGGGCCGGGCGTTCGACAACGACGCCGGCTGGCGCATCGACTACCAGCTGGCCAACAAGCGGCTCGCCGCGCGGGTGCGGGCCGCGCGGGTGGAACGCGCCGACGCCTACGCGCTGCGCTGGTCGGACCACGCGCCGGTCACCGTCGAATACGGGCGTGACAAGATCGGACCATCATGAGTACGGCTACCGGATCGCGTCGCGTCGTCTTCTCCGGCGTGCAACCCACCTCGGGTTCGCTGCACCTCGGCAACGCGTTGGGGGCCATCACCCACTGGGCGGAACTGCAAGACGACTTCGACACCCTGTTCTGCGTCGTCGACATGCACGCCATCACCATTCCGGGTTGGGACCCCGAGGCGCTGCGGGCCAGCACCCTGGTCACCGCCGCGCAATACCTGGCGCTGGGCATCGATCCGGCGCGCAGCACCATCTTCGTGCAAAGCCACGTCCCCGCCCACGCCGAACTCGCTTGGGTGCTGGGCTGTTTCACCGGGTTCGGGCAGGCGTCGCGGATGACGCAGTTCAAAGACAAGTCGCATAAGCAGGGCACCGAATCCACCACGGTGGGCTTGTTCACCTACCCGGTGCTGATGGCCGCCGACGTGCTGCTGTACAACACCGACGTGGTGCCGGTCGGGGAGGACCAGCGCCAGCACCTGGAGTTGGCCCGCGATCTCGCGCAACGGTTCAACGCCCGCTTCCCGGACACCTTCGTGGTGCCCGAGCCGATGATCCCCAAGGCCACCGCCAAGATCTACGACTTGGCCGACCCGACCGCCAAGATGAGCAAATCGGCGGCCACCGACGCCGGGCTGATCAGCCTGCTCGACGATCCGGCGGTCAGCGCCAAAAAGATCCGCTCGGCCGTCACCGACAGCGAACGCGAGATCCGCTACGACGTCGACGCCAAACCCGGGGTGTCCAACCTGCTGACCATCCAGTCCGCGATCACCGGCACCGATGTCGACAAGCTGGTCGACGGCTACGCCGGGCGCGGCTACGGCGACCTGAAGAAGGACACCGCCGCCGCCGTCGCCGACTTCGTCGCCCCGGTCAAAGCCCGCGTGGACGAGTTGCTGGCCGACCCGGCCGAGCTGGAGCGGATCCTGGCCGCCGGTGCCGAGCGGGCCGCCGAGGTGGCGGCGAGAACCGTCGAGCGGGTCTATGACCGGGTCGGGTTTTTGCCGCCGCGCCGCTGAGTGGGCGGGCGTGCGCGCAGAATGCCCGCGGGTTGCGGCGTGTCGCCGGACCACCGGGCCCGCTCGCGGCGATTAGATAAGGGTCGTGACCGCCCCGGATAAGCCAGGCATCCTTGACCGGCTGCGGGCCCGGTACGGCTGGTTCGACCGGGTGATGCGGGCCCAGGAGCGCTACAACGACTGCAAGGGCAACTTCTTCGCCGCCGGACTCACCTACTTCACCATCTTTGCGCTGTTCCCGCTGCTGATGGTCGGGTTCGCGGTCACCGGGTTCCTGCTGTCCCGGCAGCCGGGCCTGCTTGCCGAAACCCAGAACCGGATCCGGGCCGCGGTCTCCGGCAACTTCGGGCAGCAGCTGATCGACCTGATGGATTCGGCGATCCAATCGCGTACCTCGGTGGGGATCATCGGTTTCGCGGTGGCGGCCTGGGCGGGGCTGAGCTGGATGGCGAATCTGCGGGAGGCGCTCAGCGAGATGTGGGAACAACGCATCGAGCCGGCCGGTTTCGTCCGCACCAAGCTGTCCGATCTGGCGGCGATGGTGTCGATGTTCGCGGCGATGATCCTCACCATCTTCTTGACCGTGCTCGCCGATCCCGCGGTGATGGCCCGGGTGTTGAGCTGGATGGGCATCCACGACCTGCCGCTGCTGGGGGCGCTGCTGCGGGCGGTGTCGTTGCTGATGTCGCTGCTGGTGTCGTGGCTGCTGTTCACCTGGGTGATCGCCCGGCTGCCGCGGGAGTCGATCAGCTTCGCCAGCTCGATCCGGGCGGGACTGATCGCCGCGGTCGGCTTCGAAGTGTTCAAGCAGGTGGCCTCCATCTATCTGCAGTCGGTGGTCAACAGCCCGGCCGGGGTGGCGTTCGGGCCGGTGCTGGGCCTGATGGTGTTCGCCTACATCACCGCCCGGCTGATCCTGTTCGCCACCGCGTGGGCGGCGACGTCCCCGGAAAACCTGCGCGTCGCCCCGGTCGAGCCACCCGAGCCGGCGTTGATCACCCCGCGGGTGCGGGCCGACGATGGGTTGAGCGCCCGCCAGGCGTTGGCCGCGACGGCGGTGGGAGTCGTTGGCGCACTAGGGTTTTCCCGGCTGCTGCGCCGACGCAAGGGTTAACCCGCGGCGGGTCAGCCCAGTTGCTGGCGCACCACGGCATGCGCCTGCGGGGTGATGGGATCGAGGATGTCGTCGTAGTCCTCGTGCTTGTCGACGTAGGCGGCGACAAACGGGCAGATCGCCACGATGCGTTTCCCCGCGGCGCGGGTGTCGTCCAGCGCCGCCGCCGTGAGCTGGCTGCCCAGGCCGCGGTCACCGAATTCGTCGCCGATTTCGGTGTGGTAGAAGATGCGTTGCGCACCGCTGTCCACGTAGGCGGCCAACCCGGCCCGTGTCCCGTCGACGCTGATTTCGTACTGCTTCGGGGTAGTGGTGACCGTCGGCTGGGTGATGTTGCCCCGTCGTTTGCGGTTGAAAATGTGCGTAGCCCCCTCCATGTCGGTGGTGCGGATGATAGTCGCTCCGCAGCCGCTCGACGGCTTAACCGACCACCTTGAGCCCGACGATGCAGCCGATCACCCCGGCGATCAGCAGCACCCGGGCCAGCGACGCGGGTTCGCTGCCGGTCGCCATCGCGTAGACGACGGTCAGCACCGCCCCGATGCCGACCCACACCGCGTAGCTGGTCCCGGTGGGTAACTCGCGCATCGCGACACCCAACCCGATCATCGAGCCGGCCAGGGCGACGCCGAACACCACCGAGGGAACCAGCCGGGAAAGGCCGTCGGATTTACCCAGTGCGGTCGCCCAAACGGCTTCCAGCACACCGGATGCCACCAGAATCAGCCATGCCATGACCCACCTCCGCATGCGCCGTCTTGTCGCTGGCCCGGTACGGTGCGCCTCGTCGGGTGTCAGGTGCTGACCGGATCGAGGGTAGCAAATGGCTGCCAATCGCCGTCGGCCATGACCCGGGCTACCCGCAGATCCTGGTCCAGCACAACAAGATTGGCGGCCGCGCCGGCCCGTAGGGCGCCGACGTCGTCGAGGCCGAGCGCCCGGGCCGGGGTGGTGGCGGTCAGCTGCACCGCGGCGGCCAGCGCCTCATCCGAGGCGCCGAGGTCGCCCACCACGGTGCGAAACACCCGATCCATGGTGGTGGTGCTGCCGGCGATCGTCGTCGTGCCGCGCACCCGGGCCACGCCGCCGACGACGTCGACGTCCAACCCGCCCAGGCGATACGCGCCGTCACCCGCGCCGGCCGCGGCGATCGCATCGGTGATCAGGGCGACCCGGTGCGGGCCGGCGGTGTCGATCACCCGGCGGACGACGGCCGGGTGCAGGTGTGCGCCGTCGGCGATGAGCTCAACGGTGACCCGCGGGTCCTCCAGCAGCGCCAGCGCCGGGCCCGGCTCGCGGTGATGCAGCGCCCGCATGGCGTTGAACAGGTGGGTGCCGACGGTGGCTCCGGCGCGGATCGCCTGCCGGGTCTGGGCGTAGTCGGCGTCGGTGTGGCCGACGGCGACGACCACACCGGCCGCGGTGAAACGCCGAATCGCCTCGGCGCTGCCGGGCAGTTCGGGTGCCAGCGTCACCATCCGGATCGCGCCGTCGCCCGCGGCCAGCAGCGCGTCGACCTCGGCCGGGTCGGGGGCGCGCAGCGCGTCGGCGTGGTGGGCGCCGCAGTGCGCCGCGCTCAGCCACGGCCCCTCCAGGTGGATGCCGGCGACCACCCTGCGGCGGGTGGCCTCGGCCAGCGCCGCGACCGCGTCGCGCAGCGCGCCCGGGGCGGCGGTGACCAGGCTGGCCAGCGTGCTGGTGGTGCCGCAGCTTCGGTGAAACGTTGCCGCGCGGGCGATCTCGGCGCCGTCGGCGGCGGCGTAGGAGGCCCCGCCGCCGCCGTGCACGTGCATGTCGACGAAGCCGGGGACGATGATGGCGTCGGGAAAGTCCAGATCGGCGGGCTGCGGCGGGTCGCCGGGTCCGCACCCGGCGATGCGGCCGCCGGAGATCTGCACCCAGCCGGGGCGACACACCCGCCCGGCGAGCACGACGGCGGCCGCCCCGAGCAGGGTCACACCGTCTCCGTGACCTCGTGGCGCGGCTCGAAGGCCAGCTCGGGCCAGCGGCCGCCGTTCTCCCAGAAGTGCCGGATGTCTTCGAGCTGGCGGCCTTTGGTCTCCGGGGCGTACCGGTAGACGAAGCCGAAGCTCAGCGTGGCCAGCACCCCGAACACGGCGAAGGTGGCCGCGCCGCCGAGCCGGGTGAGCATCGTCAGGAACACCCCGACGATGATCGCGTTGGCGACCAGGTTCGAGGTGAGCATCGCGCTGGAGCCCATCGACCGCAGCCGTGACGGCAGGCTTTCCCCGGCGTACACCCACACCAGCGAACCGAAGCCGAACGTGTACCCGACGGTGAACAGCAGCACCCCGACGAACTTGAACGTCGCGAGCGCGTCCCCGAACAGCGACCCGGCCGCGAACACCCCGATCAGGATGCCGTTGGCCGCGATCATCACGGTGATCCCCAGCAGCAGGATCGGCCGCCGACCGACCCGGTCGACCAGGATCAGCGACACGAACATCACGCCCAACGCCGCGACCTGGACCAGCGCCGGCAACACCAGCAACGCGAAGTTGCCGGTGAAGCCCATCTTCTCGAATAGCCGCGGACTGTAGTAGACGATGGCGTTGATCCCGGTGATCTGGATGAAGAAGCCGAGCAGCACCACAAAGATCGTGGCCCGCAGGTACGGGAGCTGCAGCATCTCCCGTAGCACCCCGACGTGCTCCTGTTCCTCTTCTTGCAGGGCGCGCGCGATCTCCGCCAGCTCGGTTTCAGCGTCGGATTTGGGTTCCACCCGCCGCAGCGTCTCCCGGGCGTCGGCGACCCGGCCCTTGAGCATGTACCAGCGGGCGCTGTCGGGCACCCGGGCCAGCAGCAGGATCACCAGCACGGCGGGGATCGCGGCCAGGCCCAGCATCAACCGCCAGTTGTGGGTGCCGGCCAGTGCGAACGCCACCAGGTAGCCGGCGATGATGCCGATCACCGAGGTGAACCCGTAGGCCACCAGTAGGGAGCCGCGCACCGCGGCCGGCACCGACTCGGCCACGAACACCGGAACGACGACCACCGACACCCCGATCGTCACCCCCAGCAGCAGCCGCGCCACCACCAGCATCGGCAGCGACACCGATAGCGCGCCCAGCACCGCGAACACCGCGTAGGCGGCGGCCACCGCGACCATGGACTTCTTGCGGCCGATCAGGTTGGCCAGCCAGCCGCCGCCGGCGGCCCCGCCGATGGCGCCGATCACCGCCGCGGTGGCCACCATCTCCTGCTCCACCGAGGACAGGTGGAAATCGTCTTCGATGAACAGCAGCGCGCCGGCGATGTTGGACAGGTCGTAGCCGTAGATGACGCCGACGCTGGCCGCTGCGATGCCCACCAGTAGTGCGAGCGGTGAGGAGCGTCGCAGTTCATCGAGTCGGCTCACTCTGACCCTTCCGTGGGGGATTAGTTTCCACAACCACGGTAGGGGATACCGGTTGTGCCACCCGCCAAGGGACGCGCGGTGCGCTTAGTGCTGGGGACGGCGGTTCAGCGAGCGGGCCACCATCATCAGCGCGAAGACGATGATCGCGCCGATGACGGCCACCCCCACCCGCACCGCCAGCGCGTCGGCGGGCGCCACCAGAGCCGCGGCCTGGCTGGCGGCGCGGTCCGCGGCGGGATCGGCGGCGGCTTTGGGGGCCAGCGCCGGGTCGGGTTCGATCAGCGTCCCCACCCGGGTGCCCGGGGAGGTGGCGAACCCGTAGTCCAGCAGGTGCGCGGCCTGCTGCCACGGCGGGATCGGCTGGCGGGTGCCGTGCAGCAGCACCGCCATCAGCCGGCGGCCATCGTGGTCGGCCGCGCCGACGAACGTCTGCCCGGCGTCGTCGGTGTAGCCGGTCTTGCCGCCCAGCGCGCCCGGATAGTGGTAGAGCAGCTGGTTGTCGTTTTCCAGCTGGTAGCCGGGGGCCTCGCCGTGCCCGGGGAAGTCGAAGGTGCGGGTCGCGACGATGTCGGCGAAGGTGGGGTTGCCCCAGGCGTAGCGGTAGAACAGCCCGATGTCGTAGGCCGAGGTGCTCATCCCGGGGCCGTCCAGGCCGGACGGGGTCGCCGCCCGGGTGTCGCTGCCGCCCAGCTTGGCGGCCAGCGTGTTGATCTTTTGCAGCGTCAGCGGCATCCCGCCCAGCTGGGTGGCCAACGCGTAGGCGGCGTCGTTGCCGGAGTGCATCAACAGGCCGTGCAGCAGCTGGTTGACGGTGTAGGTGCCGCCGACGTCGACCCCGACCTTGGTGCCTTCCACGTGGGCGTCCTCGGCGGTGCCGGGGACCGGCTTGTTCAGGTTGAGCTCGTTGATCGCCGCCATCGCGACCAGCACCTTGATCACGCTGGCCGGGCGGTGCCGCCCGTGCGGATCGCGCGCCGCGATCACCGCGCCGGTGTCGAGGTCGGACACCAGCCAGGCCTCGGCGGAGACGTCGCCGGGCACCGGGGGAGTGTCGGGGGCGGCGATGATGCCGCAGCCGCCCAGGGCGTCCCCGCCGACCGGGGTGGCGGGCACCGGCAGCGGCACCGGCGGGTTCCCGGCCCCCGGGACCTCCCCGGGGTCCACCTCCCGCGGGGGGGGGGCCCCGTTCCGGGCGGGGGTGGGGCCCGCCGCGGGGCGGGCGGTGGGTTTGTCTTCCGGGGGGGGGGTAGGGGGGGGCGTCTGCGGGGGAAACACCGCTGCCCCGCGGGG
>NZ_MLQM01000210.1:0-8167 GCF_001854525.1 Mycobacterium talmoniae | reverse complement strand
ATCCTCCAGCGCCTCGGGCAGCCGGTTGTCGGCCATCGCGGTGTTCCTGCAGTACCCGTGGCAGGTGCTGCCACCCGAGATGCTCGCTCCGCTGGAAGAGGCTGCGCAGGCTGGTAATTCGAGCCTGTTCGTGGGCGGCATCGATCCCGGATTCGCCAACGATCTGCTGCCGCTGGCGTTGGCGGGCACCTGCCAGAGCATCCAGCAGATCCGCTGCATGGAGATTGTCGACTACGCCACCTACGACAGCGCCACGGTGATGTTCGACGTGATGGGCTTCGGCAAGCCGCTCGACGAGATCCCGATGCTGCTGCAGCCCGGCGTGCTGAGCCTGGCCTGGGGTTCGGTGGTGCGCCAATTGGCCGCCGGCCTGGGCCTCACGCTCGACGCCGTGACCGAAACCTACGTGCGCGAACCCGCCCCGGAAGACTTCGACATCGCCTCCGGACACATCGGTAAGGGCAGCGCGGCCGCGCTGCGGTTCGAGGTGCTGGGGATGGTCGACGGCGCGCCCGCGGTCGTCCTCGAACACGTCACCCGGTTGCGCGAGGACCTGTGCCCGGACTGGCCGCAGCCCGCCCAGCCCGGCGGCTCCTACCGCATCGAGATCACCGGCGAACCGTCCTATGCCCTGGACCTGTGCCTGTCCAGCCGCCACGGCGATCACAACCACGCCGGGCTGGTGGCCACCGCGATGCGGGTCGTCAACGCGATCCCCGCCGTGGTGGCGGCCGCACCGGGGATCCGCACCACCCTGGACCTGCCGCTGGTCACCGGGCGGGGGTTGTACCAGGGCGGCTGATCGAGCGCCCGGGGTCGATGAACTCCGAGATCAGGTGGAGCCCTCCCCCGAAGACGATCTGCGAGCGGATTCGGTTAACCTAACTTTCTTATTCGCATCGCCGGATAGAGAGAGGGCCCGTTGGCGCAGGACACCCAGGTGCCGGTGAAACCGAGCTGGTATCTGCTCGGGCCGGCGTTCGTCGCGGCCATCGCCTACGTCGACCCGGGGAATGTCGCGGCCAACGTCAGCGCCGGCGCGAAGTTCGGCTACCTGCTGGTGTGGGTCATCATTGCGGCCAATGTGATGGCCGGTTTGGTGCAGTATCTGTCGGCCAAGCTGGGACTGGTGACCGGGCGGTCGCTGCCCGAGACCGTCGGCGCCCACAGCCGCACCCCCACCCGGATCGCCTACTGGCTGCAGGCCGAATTGGTGGCGATGGCGACCGACCTGGCCGAGGTGGTCGGCGGCGCGATCGCCCTGCACCTGATCTTTCGCCTGCCGCTGCTGCTGGGCGGCCTGATCACCGGCCTGGTGTCGATGGCGCTGTTGGTGATCGGGGACCGGCGCGGCCCACGGATCTTCGAGCAGGTGACCAGCGGCCTACTGGCGATCATCGCGATCGGGTTCCTCGCCAGCCTGGTGGTGGCGCCGCCCCCGCCCACCGCCGTCGCCGAGGGGCTGCTGCCCCGCTTCGACGGCACCGAAAGCGTGCTGCTGGCCACCGCGATCCTGGGCGCCACGGTGATGCCGCATGCCGTGTACCTGCATTCCGGCCTGTCCCGCGACCGGCACGGCCAGCCCGAGCCCGGCCCGGTGCGTCGGCGGCTGTTGCGGGTGACCCGCTGGGATGTCGGGCTGGCGATGCTGGTGGCTGGCACGGTGAACCTGGCCATGCTGGTGGTGGCCGCGACCAACCTGCGCGGCCACGACACCAGCGGGTCCATTGAGGGGGCGCACACCGCGGTGGGGGATGCCCTGGGCCCGACGGTCGCGCTGTTCTTTGCGATCGGGCTACTGGCGTCCGGGCTAGCGTCGACGTCGGTGGGCGCCTACGCCGGAGCGATGATCATGCAGGGGTTGCTGCGGGTGACCGTCCCGCTGTTGTGGCGCCGGGTGGTCACCCTGGTCCCGGCCCTGGTGATCCTGGCCGTCGGCGTGGATCCCAGCCGCGCCCTGGTGATCTCCCAGGTGGTGCTGTCGTTCGGCATCCCGTTCGCGCTGGTGCCGCTGATCCGGCTGACCAGCGACCGCGCGCTGATGGGCGCCGACGCCAACCGGCCGCTGACCTCGGCACTCGGCTGGACCGTCACCGCGGTGATTAGTCTGCTTAACATGGTGCTGCTCTACCTCACGTTCGGCTAAATGCCGGCGGCTCGGCATACCTACTTCGCGTACGGGTCCAACCTGTGCGTGCAGCAGATGGCGCGGCGCTGCCCCGACGCGATCCAGCCGCGTCCGGCGACGCTGGCCGAGCACGACTGGCTGATCAACCAGCGCGGGGTCGCCACCGTCGAACCGTTCGCCGGCTCCCGCGTGCACGGGGTGGTGTGGCAGGTCTCCGATCACGACCTGGCGACCTTGGACAGCGCCGAGGGGGTGCCGGTGCGCTACCGGCGCGACCGGCTGACCGTGCACACCGCCGACGGGCCGGCACCGGCATGGGTGTACATCGACCATCGGGTGCATCCCGGCACGCCCCGACCGGGCTACCTGGAGCGCATCATCGACGGCGCGCTGCATCACGGGCTGCCCCAACCGTGGATCGACTTTCTGCGCCGCTGGGATCCCGCCCAGTGGCCTCGGCAGCGATGAGGAGGTAGTGGGTGGCCAGGGAGTTTCGCTTCGGTGTGGGCCTTCGCGGGGTGAAATCAGCGGCCGCGCTGCAGGACACCGCGCGCCGCCTAGAAGGTTTCGGCTTCGATGTGCTCAACGTCGCCGACCACCTCGGCGCTCCGGCGCCCTTCCCGCTGCTGGCCGTGGCCGCGGCGGCCACCACGACCATGCGGCTGGGCACCTATGTGCTCAACGCCTGCTTTTACAAGCCGGCGCTGCTGGCCCGGGATGTCGCCGAGGTGGATCTGCTCTCCGACGGCCGGCTGGAGGTCGGCCTGGGCGCCGGCTATGTCCGCGAGGAATTCGAGGCGGCCGAGTTGCCGTTCCCGAGCGCCGCGCGCCGCATCGAGTACCTCGAGCATGTGACGGCGTACCTGGGCACGCACCAGCCGAACCTGCCGATCCTGATCGCCGGTAACGGTGACCGGCTGCTGACGGTGGCCGCGCGGCACGCCGACATCGTCGGGTTGACCGGCGCCCGCGTCGCCGATGCGGATGATCCGCTGGCCGAACGCATTTCCTTCGTTCGCGGCGCCGCCGGCAACCGGTTCAGCGCGCTGGAACTCAACCTGGCGATCACCGCGGTGCCGACCGATAACTCCGGGATCCCCGACCTGTCGCTGACCCGCCGCTTCGCGCCGACGCTGTCGGATGCCGAGCTGCTGGGCATGCCGGCGGTGCTATCCGGCTCCGCCCGCGACATGGCCGATACGCTGCGCGGCTACCGGGACACCTACGGGTTGAGCTACTTCACGGTGCAGGCCAACCACGCCGAGGCGTTCGCGAAGGTCATCGCCGAGCTGCGCTGACCGGGGCTCAGCCCGCGGTCGGCGCCCCGGGCAACCGACGGTCGCCGTGGTTGTGCTGCTGCCAGAACCGGTAGACGTCGACCGCGTCGTCGCGCGGCTCGTGCCGCATCGGCAGCCGCCGCTGGTCCCAAGGTTTGGCGAACTCGTCGTAAAAGGTGTTGAGCTCGAAGTACTTTCGGTCGTCGACGTAGTGCGGTTCGTAGGCCTCGCGGGTGGTCAGGAAGACGACCTCGTCGGGCGAGCAGTAATACAGCGCGCCCAGGCACATCGGGCAGGGTGAGGCCAGCACATAGATGGTGGTTCCGGTCAGATGCTCGGTGCCCAGCTTGGTGCAGGCCGCGCGGATGGCCAGGATCTCCGCATGCGCCGTGGGGTCGTGGGTCTGGGCGACGCGGTTGGCGCTTTCGGCCAGAATCGCGCCGTCTTTGACGATGACGGTGGCGAACGGGCGTCCGCCCTCCTCGACGTTGCGGCGGGCGAGATCAATCGTGTGTTGCGCGATATCCATTGCGCTCCTTAGGGATTGACGGTGTTATCAGAAGGGTTCGGCGGGCAGGTACTTGCCGTCGAGGGTGATCACCGCTCGCTGGCCGCCCTGGGGATCGGGAACTTTGCGCACGTCGAGCCGGAAGTTGATCGCGCTGATGATGCCGTCCCCGAACTGTTCGTGGATCAGCGCTTTCAGGGTCGTGCCATAAACCTGCAGCATCTCGTAGAAGCGGTAGATCGTCGGATCGGTGGGCACCCCACCGGGAATCGAGCCGCGCAGCGGGATGGTCTGCAGCAGCGACGCCGCGTCGCCGCCCAGGCCGAGCAGCTCGGCGACGGCGGCGGCCGCCCGCGGCGGCAGCGGATGCTGACCGAGGACGGCCGCGGTGACGTAGCCGGTCGAATGGCCGGCGGTGTCGGCGATCTGCTGCCAGGTGAGGTCTTTGGCGATCTTGGCGTCGACGGCGGCGACGGCCAGCGCCTGGCGAGCGGCGGGATCGATGTGCGCGTGCGCCATGGTGTCTCGTTCCTCTCGAGTCGAGTCGCCGCCGGCGGATATCGCGGGCGGTGCGGCCGGATCGGCCTGACGAACTCCAGGGTGCGCCGGCAAGGGTCATAGAGTCCAATACTTAACTGACCTTGCCGCGATAGCTGCTATCTATACCGTGCGGTGCTCGGACGCGACGGTGTGTGCGACCTCCGTGAATGCCCGCGCGGCGGCCGAGTGGTAAGCGGAGCCACGCCGCAATAACTCCACGGTCCGGGTGGGTAGCGGCGGGCTCAGCGGCACCGGGCGCAGGTCGGCGTGTTCGCGGGTGATCGCGTCGGGGAGCACGGTGGCCAGCGATCCGCGCCGGACGAACTCCAGCAGCGCGCTGATCGAGTTGGCTTCGACCGCGATGGCCGGGGCGACCCGCCGGTCGGCGAAGTAGCCGTCGATGTGCAGCCGCGTGGCAAAGTCGCGGCTGAGCAGGCACAGCGGCTGGCGGGCCAGCTGGCGCACCGGCAGCGATCGCGGTGTCGCCGCTAACGGGTGCCCCGCGCCGACGACCAGGCTGAGCGTCTCGGTGAACAACACGGTGGGCTCGATGCCGGCGGTGTGTGGGCCCGCGAAGGCGACGCCGAGGTCAAGCCGGTCGGCCAGCAGATCGGCCTCGATCCGGTCTTGGGTCGTCTCTTCGACCGTGAGGGTGATGCCCGGGTAGGCGGCGCGGAACCGGTGCACCAGCGGCCCGATCAGATAGGCGGTGAAGGTCGGGGTCATCGCCACCCGCAGGTGCCCGCGCGAGAGGTCCTGCACGTCGTGCACCGCGCGCTCGGCGGCGTCGAGATCCCGCAGGGCGAGCCGGGCGTGCTGCGCGTAGGCCGCGCCGGCATCGGTCAGCCGAACCGTCCGCCCCGACCGGTCCAGCAACACCACCCCCACGGCGCGCTCGAGCTGCTTGAGCTGCTGGGAGAGCGTCGGCTGGGAGATGTGCAGCGACTCGGCGGCGCGGGTGAAGTTGCCGTGGTCGGCCACCGCGAGCAGATACCGGATGTGGCGCAGCTCCATCGAACAACTATAGACAGCACCGATTGCAATGGTGGGAACCATTCCTCCGTCGCTATCGTCAGCATCCGGACCCCGTCGCCGCGGCGTTCCTCGCGATGCAGGAGACTCGGTCCCCAGCGGGGGTGCTCAACCCCGACGTCCTGATCGACTCCCCTACAACATCAGCGAGGTAACCACCATGATCAGCAGCATCGACGGCCACACCCCCGACCTCGGCGCCGACACCTGGATCGCCCCCAACGCCACCGTGATCGGGCGGGTGCGGCTGGCCGAAAACGTCGGTGTCTTTTACGCGGCGGTGTTGCGCGGCGATGTGGAATCCATTGAGGTCGGTGCGGGAACGAACATTCAAGACGGCTGTGTGCTGCATGCCGACCCCGGCTTTCCGCTGACCGTCGGCTCCGGAGTGTCGGTGGGACACAACGCCGTGTTGCACGGCTGCACCATCGGCGACCATGTCCTGGTCGGGATGGGCGCCACCGTCCTCAACGGCGCCCGGGTCGGCGCCGGCTGCCTGATCGCCGCCAACGCGCTGATTCCCCAGGGCGCCGACATTCCGGCGGGATCGCTGGTCGCCGGCGTGCCCGGCAAGGTGCGTCGCGAACTGTCCGACGATGAGCGAGCCGGTATCGAATTCAATGCGCAGAGCTACCGGGCCCTCAAGGAACTCCACGCCCGAGCCGTGCCACTCCACGCCCGAGCCGTGCCCGCATAGCGCTGGGCCGCCGTCAGGCCGGCGTCAGCGGGAGGCGCAGCGCGCCGGGTGCGGTGTCCGGCACCGTTGGGTGCTGGGGCGGCACCGGCAGGATGCGTTGATAGGGCGCCCCGAGCGGCGGGCGGGGATCGGGGTCACCGTTGTTGGGCCAAAACGCCATGGCCCGTTCGGCTTGCGCGGTGATGGTGAACGACGGGTTGACGCCCAGGTTGGCGGTGATCGCCGAGCCGTCGAGGACGTGCAGACCGGGATGCCCGTAGAGCCGCTGGTAGGGGTCGATGACCCCGGTCTGCGGGGAATCCCCGATCGGGCAGCCGCCGATGAAGTGCGCGGTCAACGGGATGTTGAGCGCGTCGAGGTAGGTGCCGCCGGCGAACCCGCCGACCTTCTCGGCCATTCGCCGCGCGACCTCGTGGGCCATCGGGATCCAGTCCGGGTTCGGTTGCCCCACCCCTTGTTTGGCGGTCATCCGGGTGCCGAACAGGCCGCGCTTGCGGTAGGTGGTCAGCGAGTTGTCGAGGGATTGCATGACCAGCACGATGATCGAATGCTCCGAGGCGTGCCGCGGGAACAGGCCGCGCACGAGCAGCCCGGGGCGGCGCAGGATGGTCAGCACCAGCCGGGCGAACCGCCACGGCCCGCCGTCGATCAGGTGGGTTCCCATCATCGACAGCAGGTTGGATCCCTTGCCGTAGCGGCACACCTCGACATGGGTGTTGGTCTCGGGGTGGATCGACGAGGTGATCGCGATCCCCTGCGCGAAGTCGTCCCGGTCGGGCGCGAACACGACCGGCACCTCTTCGGAATTGGTGCGGGTCAACTCGCCGAGCCGGGGCGACAGCCGCGGCAGCGACCCGCTGTCACGCAGCTGGTGCAGCAGCCGCTGGGTGCCCAGCGACGCCGCGGCGAACACCACCTGGCGCGCGGTGAATTCCCGCCGCTGCTTGCGCAACCACCGGCCGGTGCGGACGGTGGCGACGGCATAGCCGTCGTCGAGCGGCCGCACGTCGGTGACCATGGTCAGCGGATGGATCTGCGCGCCCGCGTGTTCGGCGAGATACAGGTAGTTGGTTTCGGTGGTGTTCTTGGCGTTGTGCGGGCAGCCGGTGAAGCATTGCGCGCAGCCGATGCAGCCGGCCCGGTCCGGCCCGGCGCCGCCGAAGTACGGGTCGTCGACGGTCTTGCCGGGCTCGTCACCGAAGAACACCCCGACGTTGGTGGGGTGATAGGTGCCCTCGACGCCCAGGTCGCGGGCCACGTCCCGCAGCACCTCGTCGGCCGGGGTGGTGTGCGGGGTGGGGGTGACGCCCAGCATGCGTCGCGCCTGGTCGTAGTAGGGCTCGAGTTCGGCTTTCCAGTCGGTGATGTGCGCCCACTGTGGGTCGGTGTAGAACCGCTCCAGCGGCTCATACAGGGTGTTGCCGTAGATCAGCGAGCCGCCGCCGACCCCGACCGCGCTGGCGATGAACGTCTTGCCCAACACGGTTAGCCGTTGCGGCCCAAAGCAGCCCAGCTTCGGCGCCCACATGGCCTTGCGGACGTGCCAGTTGTTGGGCGGGAAGTCGGTGGGCCGCCACCGCCGGCCCATATCCAGCACGCCGACCCGGTAGCCCTTCTCCGTCAGCCGCAGCGCGGTGACGCTGCCGCCGAATCCCGATCCGATCACTACGACGTCGTAGTCGAACTTCATGTCTGGATCCTCACTGGGCGTCGTGCGTGCGTCTTCGAGGGGCGGGCCGGTCACGCCCGCACGCGATCGTGGTGAGAATAACTCGGCGTGCGGCGGCCGCACCGCCGTTCAGCGGCTGGCGTTTTCTACTCGTCCTGACCGAGATCGCGCAGCAATTCCGGAATGTCACGGCGCTGATGCAGGACACGCAACACATCGATGTGGTCGTTGCGCTCTACGTACAGGACCCCCAGGAAGCTGTCGACATGCCTATTCGGGCGCACGGCGGCGGGGGGGGGGGGGCGGGCGGGGGGGG
>NZ_MLQM01000209.1:0-8360 GCF_001854525.1 Mycobacterium talmoniae | reverse complement strand
CTGCTCGGCGGCGGTGAAGCCCAGCACGGAGTACACGACGGTGCGCGCGGCCAACTCCGAGTGCTCGGCCGGCACCCCCGCGTCGGTGGCGGCGGTCGCCAGCCGCGCCAGAATCGTTGCGGCGGCCTGCGACTGACCCGCCGCGAAGCTCGCCGAGACCAGCTCGGCGCCGTCGGTGTGCGACAGCAGCGCATCGCGCAGCCGCGCGCACAGCGTCTCGATGCGCTGCCGCCAGCCGCCCGGCCCCGGGTCGGCGCAGGCCGGGCCCAGCACCCGGTCCGCCACCGCGCCGAGCAGCTGCTGCTTATTGGCGAAATGCCAGTACAGCGCGCCGGGGGTGATATTGAGCTCGCGCGCCAGCCGACGCATCGTCAAATCGGCGATGCCGTAGCTGTCCAAGAGGGCGGTGGCCGCGGCGACCACGTCACGTTTGTGCAGTTGCACTCCGCTAGCCTAACCTGAACACCGTTCAAGTCAGCGCACAGCAAGGGAGTTTCTGGTGACTCAGGCGGCAGCTCGGCCCAGCACCGGCACCGATGCGGAAACCGACATCTTGGCGGTGGCTCGCCAGCAGGTGCTGGAGGACGGCACCGGATTGACACGGGACCAGGTGCTGGCGGTGTTGCAGCTGCCCGACGAACGACTCGAGGAGCTGCTGGCGCTGGCGCACGAGGTGCGGATGCGCTGGTGCGGACCCGACGTCGAGGTCGAGGGCATCATCAGCCTGAAAACCGGCGGCTGCCCGGAGGACTGCCACTTCTGTTCGCAGTCCGGGCTGTTCGCGTCGCCGGTGCGCAGCGCCTGGCTCGACATTCCCAGCCTGGTCGAGGCGGCCAAGCAGACCGCCAAGACCGGTGCCACCGAATTCTGCATCGTGGCCGCGGTCCGTGGCCCCGATGAGCGGCTGCTCGCGCAGGTCGCCGCCGGTATCGAGGCGATTCGCAACGAGGTCGACATCCAGATCGCCTGCTCGCTGGGCATGTTGACTCAGGAGCAGGTCGACCAGCTGTCGGCCATGGGCGTGCACCGCTACAACCACAACCTGGAGACCGCCCGGTCGCATTTCCCCAACGTCGTCACCACCCACACCTGGGAGGAGCGGTGGGAGACGCTGTCGATGGTGCGCGACGCCGGGATGGAGGTGTGCTGCGGCGGCATCTTGGGCATGGGGGAGACGCTGGAGCAGCGCGCCGAGTTCGCCGCCGACCTCGCCGAACTCAACCCTGACGAGGTGCCGCTGAACTTCCTCAACCCGCGCCCGGGCACCCCGTTCGGTGATCTGGAGGTGCTGCCGGCCGCCGACGCGCTGCGGGCGGTGGCCGCGTTCCGGTTGGCGCTGCCGCGCACCATGCTGCGTTTCGCCGGCGGCCGCGAAATCACGTTGGGGGATCTGGGCGCCAAGCAAGGCATCCTGGGCGGCATCAACGCCGTCATCGTCGGCAACTACCTGACTACGTTGGGCCGGCCGGCCGAGGCCGACCTGGAACTGCTCGACGATCTGCAGATGCCGATCAAGGCGCTCAACGCCACCCTGTGATGGTGCGCGACTTGCCGGCCCCGGTCGGGGCCGGCGTCTACAACGTCTACACCGGCGTGCAGAGCGACGATCCGGCCGGTGGCTCGGTGCCGACGGCCGCACAGCTGGGTTTGGAGCCGCCCCGGTATTGCGCGGCGTGCGGCCGCCGGATGATGGTGCAGGTGCGCCCCGACGGCTGGTGGGCGAAGTGCTCCCGGCACGGGCTGGTGGATTCGGCGGAACTCGACGCCCAGCGCTGAACGGTTGCGGACCCCTGATCCCAGGAGCCGCCAAGTTCTGCGCAGAATCCGGACGGCGACGCTGCCGCGGGTGGCGGGGTGCCCCCGGCCGCGAAGAGCGCCACCAGAGCAACGACGGCGCTAATTCGCTTGGTAATCCACGTATTCCGTAGCGTCATGCGCTTCAGGGAAACCGACATCACTCTTTGGGCTTACGTCGCACGTTTGATCGCGGCGAGCGCGGCCTGTTTGGCGGTTTCGGCGCAGTCTTCGCCCGCGGGCGTGGTCAGTTTCACGGTGACGACCGGGGTGGGTGCGGTCAAATCGGCCCCGGACCCGGACCTGACGGGGTCGATGCGGACGGTGGCCTTGGCGACCACGAAGGTCCCACAGCCGTCCTCGCTGTCGCTGGTGAAGTCGAACAGCGCCACCCCATCTTGCTCGCTGCGGCTCAGGGGTCGCAGGTAGTTCGAGGTGATCATGGTGTCCGACCACGCGGCCAACCCGTACTTCACCACCGCGTACAACACGTCGGGATCGGTGGTGGTGTCGCCGAATTCGAGGTCGCAGACACCGGGATGTCGCCAGGTGGTTGGCGACTGCGCCTCCGGGTTCGGCTCCTTCCAGACGAAGCCCACCGCATGCAGGTCCGCTGCGGCGGCGCAGGGATCGCTGGTCAGAAACTTCGCGGCGACCGCACCGCGATCGGCGGCATACACGGCAACGCCGTTTTGACGAGCGTGCGCGGCAACGTCGGCGGCGATCGCCTCGGCCAGTGGGCATAACGAGGTGTCGTCGAAGTCCAGCCAGCCATTGGTGATGTTCACCCGGTCCACTTCGATGACGGGATCACGCATGGACTTCGGGGCGCCCGCCAGTCCCGTCAGCGGAAGCGCCGCACGGAACATGCACGGCGAGGTCCGTGTCGTCAGGCCGGGGTGCGACGAATCCGGGCTGAACCATTGGTCATTGAGTCTGGGCTCACCGGACAAGACCTGAAGCGAAAGCCCCGTCTGGGTGGACGGAAAGGCGATCGTGCAGGCGTCACCGCCCAGCGGCGCAACCGGAGAAACACTCGCGGGTGCCTCCTCAATCTCGGAGACAGCGCTGTAGGTGTAGCTGAAGTCCTTGTGGTTGTTGGCGGTCAGGATTTGTGGGTCGACAAAACCGCACGGATCGATCTGCCGCAGTGCATACAGCTCGGCCAGATGATCGCGGTCGACCTGCGTGAGATTCAGGCCGTAGGTGTCAAGCGTGGTGGGAAAGAAGACCGTCGACTGGTCGGGCGGTGCCGGTTGCACCGACGTCGTGTCCGGCGGCGGGGTGTGGCAGGCCGCCGTCACCAGGCCGCACACCAGCAGGGCCGCCGCGCAACCGATCGCTCGCAACATGTGGTTTCCGTTCTTGCGGGTGACCTGTCGGGGCGCTCAGGACCGGACTCTGGACACCTCACCAGTATCGCGCCCGCCGGCGCGCTTCAGCGCGCCTAAATGCACGGGCCTCAACTGTGAGCGGGCGCTGCGGCCGCCTCCGGTAGGGTTTGGGCGACTGTTCGAGGGGAAGGTGTCCGGGTGTGGTTGAGGGGGCGATGACCGTCGGCGCCGGCCGGCAGCAACCGCGGCAGGCCGCCCCGCGCACCACGCGGCCACGGGCGCTGGCCCTCGTGCTGGGCGGCTTGGCGCTCGTCGGTGTCGCGGTCGGTGCGTTGTGGTCGTGGCTGGCGCCGCCGATCCACGGCGTGGTGGCGCTGACCCGGGACGGCGACCGGGTGCACGCCTACCTGGGGCCCGAGTCCGACCATTTCTTCGTGGCGGCGGCGCTGATGTTGGGCCTGCTGGGCGTGGTGGCCGTGGTCGCCGCCGCGCTGGTGTGGCAGTGGCGGGCGCACCGCGGCCCGGAAATGGTCGTCGCGTTGTCGGCCGGGTTGCTGGCCGCCGCGGCCGCAGCGATGGCGGCCGGGGCGGTGCTGGTGCGGCTGCGCTACGGCGTGGTCGATGTTGACGGTGCGCCGGTGACCCCGGACCACCGGGTGCACTACTTCACCGAGGCGCCGCCGGTGTTCTTCGGCCATACCCCGCTGCAGATCGCCGCCAGCCTGCTGCTGCCGGCCGCGACCGCGGCGCTGGTCTACGCGCTCGGGGCCGCCTCGAACGCGCGCGACGACCTGGGCGGCTACCCGCCGGTCGCGTCGTTCGTCGAGACCGTCGCCGCGCCCGCCGGCGCGGTCAGCCTCGAGAACGGTGCAGCCAACCGCCCGTGATGACCTTGGCGGCGATCACCCCGAGGCGCACCATCCCGACATAGGTCGTCGGGTTCAGCAGCGTCGGCCACGACGTGCGCACCGGGTGGTCGGCCACCGGACGACCCGCGAACCGGTCACGCAGCCAGTGCAGCACCATCGGCGCGGACAGCGGGTGCAGCAGGATGTGGTCGCTGAGCCGGTCCCGGTGGTAGGTCAGGGCAGCCCCGCCGCCGGCGTACGCGTCGGCCAGGTGGTCGATGTGCTCGACGGAGATCACTTCGTCGTAGACGGCCTGCACCATCAACACCGGCGGGGTCGGCACCTTGGCGCCCAGCTTGGTGTCCTCGAAGACGTGTTGCACCGCCGGCAGGTCCAGGATCTCGTCGAGCGGCTGGTCCACGTAGGACGCCATGCTCTTGTTGCGCATCGCGATCACCGCACCGGCGGTGGTCATGGTCTCCAACGAGTGCAACAGGTCGCGCCCCTCGGGGGTGGCGTGCTCGGCGATCACCTGGTCCAGGTCGGGGTAAACGTGCGCCAGCGCGGCCACCATCATCGCGGGCAACCCGGAAAAGAACGAGCCGTTCAACCGGCGGAAGGTGTGGCCCAGGTCGCCGACCGGTGACCCGAGCACCGCGCCGACCACATTGAGGTCGGGGGCATAGTCCGCCGCCACCTCGGCCGCCCACCCGGTCGCCAGTCCGCCGCCGGAGTAGCCCCACAGGCCCACCGGTGCATCGGCGGCCAAGCCCAGGCGGTCGGCGTTCACCGCGGCGCGCACCCCGTCGAGCACGCAGTAGCCCGGCTCGTAGGGCGCGCCCCAGGCGCCGTGGGGTCCTTCGTGATCGGGGATCGACACCGCCCAGCCCTCGGTCAGCGCCGCCGCGATCAGCACCAACTCCAGCTGGGCGAAGGAGCCGATCGCCTTGGCGTGCCGCCGCAGCGCATAGGACGGGAAGCAGCGTCGGGTGGTGGCATCGATGGCGCACTGATAGGACAGCAACGGATAGGACCGCTTGCGGTCGCGGTCGGCCGGCACCAGCACCGTGGTCACCGTGGCCTCGGGCGCGCCGTGGCGGTCGGAGGTGCGGTAGAGCAGTTGCGTCGCGGTGAACGGCTGCGGGATGACGCCGAGAAACGCCAGCTCCACCTCGCGGGAGCGCAGCACGGTGCCGGGCACGGCGTGCTGGAAGCCCGGTGGGGGCAGGTAGAAGGGGTCGTCGTCGGGCTGCAGCGGATGCGCGCCGCGCTGCAGGTCCTCGTGCGGAGCCTGGCCGATCCACTCAACACCGTGTTCACGCGCCAGGCCGTCAAACTCCATTCGGGCATTCTTGCTTAAGAGGGGGTTAAGAATCCAATCCGACTCGCCGTCGCGGCGTCGCCCCGTGCGCCGAGCAGACGCAGATTCGCATCCCGGGCGCCTCGGGAATGCGAATCTGCGTCTGCTCGCGGGTGATGTAAAGCCACCCGGGCCAGCTACCCGGGTGGGCGCAGGGCGGCGAATTCGTCGGTGATCCGCAACTGCGAATCGGTGAACCGGTACACCGCGGCCGGGCGGCCCCCGCTGCGGCCGGACTGGGCGGTGCCCCCGGTGCGGGTGATGACGCCGCGGCGGGCCAACACCCGCTGCAAATTGGTGGCGTCGACCTGATAGCCCAGCGCCGCGCCGTAAATGTCGCGCAGCGTCGACACCACGAATTCTCTTGGCGCCAAACCGAATCCGATATTGGTGTAAGACATCTTGGCGACCAGCCGGGTGCGGGCGTGCGCCACCATCGGGCCGTGGTCGAACGCCATCGGCGGCAACGCGTTCACCGGATGCCAACGGGTGTCCGGCGGCAGCTCCGGGGTAGCGGGGGAGGGCACCAGGCCCAAAAAGGTGGTCGCGATCATCCGGGCGCCCGGCACCCGGTCGGGGTCGGAGAACACCGCCAACTGCTCCAGATGCGCCAGCTCCCGCAGGTCGACCTTTTCGGCGAGCTGACGGCGCACCGAACTCGTCAGATCCTCGTCGTCGCGCAGCCGCCCGCCGGGCAGCGCCCACGCGCCCCGCTCCGGTTCCCGGGCGCGTTCCCACAACAACACGTTGAGCTGCGGTTTCGGTGTATCGGCGGCCGTTCCGGGGGCCGCGTCCGGGTCCGCTTCGAGGCCCCGAACCTGGAACACGACGGCCAGCACTTCGTGGCCGGTGCTACCATACAGCATGTTTTCGATTGTAAGTCGAAAACCTATTCGGCGAAAGGAAACCGCCATGACCGGAGTTATGTCGGCGGACGGCCTGGCCGCCCGCATCGTCGACACGCCCACCGGCTATGCCGGGGTGGACGCCGATGAGCAGTGGGCCGCCGAGATTCGCCGCCTGGCGCGGGCGCGCAACGCCACCGTGTTGGCGCACAACTACCAGCTGCCCGCCATCCAAGATGTCGCCGACCACGTCGGTGATTCGCTGGCGCTGTCGCGGATCGCCGCCGAAGCCCCCGAGGACACCATCGTGTTCTGCGGCGTGCACTTCATGGCCGAGACCGCCAAGATTTTGAGTCCGGACAAGACCGTGCTGATCCCCGACCAGCGGGCCGGGTGCTCACTGGCCGACTCGATCACCGCCGAGGAGCTGCGCGCCTGGAAGGACGAGCACCCCGGCGCCGCGGTGGTGTCCTACGTCAACACCACCGCCGCGGTCAAGGCGCTCACCGACGTGTGCTGCACCTCGTCCAACGCCGTCGACGTGGTCGCCTCCATCGACCCCGACCGCGAGGTGCTGTTCTGCCCCGACCAGTTCCTCGGCGCCCATGTGCGCCGGGTGACCGGGCGGGAGAACCTGCACGTGTGGGCAGGCGAATGTCACGTGCACGCCGGCATCAACGGCGACGAACTGGCCGACCAGGCGCGCGCCCACCCCGACGCCGAACTGTTCGTGCACCCGGAGTGCGGTTGCGCGACCTCGGCGCTGTACCTGGCCGGGGAAGGCGCGGTCCCCGAGGACCGGGTCAAGATCTTGTCCACCGGCGGCATGCTCGACGCCGCCCGCGCCACCCAGGCGCGGCAAGTGCTGGTCGCCACCGAGGTGGGCATGCTCTACCAGCTGCGCCGGGCCGCACCCGAAGTCGACTTCCAGGCGGTCAACGACCGGGCGGCCTGCAAGTTCATGAAGATGATCACCCCGGCGGCCTTGTTGCGCTGCCTGGTGGACGGCGCCGACGAGGTGCACGTCGACGCGGACACCGCGGCCGCCGCGCGGCGCAGCGTGCGGGAGATGATCAAGACCGGGCAGCCCGGCGGCGGCGAATGATGCCCGCCGCGGCCTTCGAGCAGCACGTCGACGTCGTCGTCGTCGGCACCGGGGTCGCCGGCCTGGCCGCCGCGCTGGCCGCGCATCGGCGCGGGCAACGCGTCGTCGTGTTGAGCAAGGCCCCGCGGACGCCCGGGATGACCGCGACCCATTACGCGCAAGGCGGCATCGCGGTGGTGTTGCCCGACACCGACGACTCGATCGACGCCCACGTCGCCGACACCCTGGCCGCCGGGGCCGGCCTGTGCGACCCCGAGGCGGTGACCTCGATTGTCGCCGACGGGTACCGCGCGGTGGTCGAATTAGTCGGCGCCGGAGCACGATTCGACGAGGCGACACCGGGCCGGTGGGCGCTGACCCGCGAAGGCGGACATTCCCGTCGCCGCATTGTGCACGCCGGCGGCGACGCCACCGGCGCCGAGGTGCAGCGGGCGCTGGACCAGGCGGCCGCCGTGCTGGACATCCGGACCCGTCACGCGGCGCTGCGGGTGCTGCACGACGACGCGGTGACCGGGGTGCTGGTCGCGACCCCCGCCGGGCTGGGCCTTTTGCACGCCCCGGCGGTGATCCTGGCCACCGGCGGCCTGGGCCACCTGTATGCGGCGACCACCAATCCCGACGGCTCCACCGGCGACGGGATCGCGTTGGCGCTGTGGGCCGGGGTGGCGGTCGGCGATCTGGAATTCATCCAGTTCCACCCCACCATGCTGTTCGACGGCCACGCCGGCGGCCGACGACCCCTGGTGACCGAGGCGATTCGCGGCGAGGGTGCGACACTCGTTGATCGCCAAGGCAATTCGGTGATGACCGGGGTGCACCCGATGGCCGATCTGGCGCCGCGCGATGTGGTGGCGGCGGCGATCGACGCGCGGCTGCGCGCCACCGGCGACGACTGCGTCTACCTCGATGCCCGCGGTATCGCCGAATTTGAGCACCGCTTCCCGACGGTGACCGCCGCCTGCCGGGCGGCCGGCATCGACCCGGTCGCCCAACCCATCCCGGTGCTGCCCGGCGCGCACTACAGCTGCGGCGGGGTGGTCACCGACGTCGACGGCCGCACCGAGCTGCCGGGGC
>NZ_MLQM01000208.1:0-8636 GCF_001854525.1 Mycobacterium talmoniae | reverse complement strand
CCAGCCGTCGCCGTCGTCCGCCTCGGCGGTGGCGTCCGGGCGGTTCAAGTAGCCATCGAACAGTGTCGGACCGCGAACCTGGAGGCGCCCAATGGTTTCCCCGTCATGCGGAACCGGGCCGCCGTCGTCGTCGACCAGCCGGGTCTGCACCCCGTCCAGCGGCAGCCCCACCCAGCCCGGGCGGCGTTCCCCGTCGACCCGGGTGGACACCGTGATCAGCGATTCGGTACTGCCGTACCGTTCGATCGGCGAGTGGCCGGTGAGTTCGGCCAGCCGCTGAAACACCGGCACCGGCAACGGCGCACTGCCCGACACCAGCAGCCGCGCCGAGCGCAGCGCCGCGGCGGCTGCGGTGTCCGCCACCACCCGCGACCACACCGTGGGCACCCCGAAGTACAGCGACCCGCCCGCCTCGGCGTATCCGGCCGGTGTCGGTTTCCCGGTGTGCACGAACCGGTTTCCCACCCGCAGCGATCCCAGCAGACCCAGCACCAGACCGTGGACATGGAACAGCGGCAACCCGTGCACCAGCACGTCGTCGGGGGTCCACTGCCAGGCCTGGGCCAGCGCATCCAGGTCGGCGGCCACCGCGCGCCGGCTCAACTGCACGCCCTTGGGCGGTCCGGTGGTGCCCGAGGTGTAGATGACCAAGGCGACGTCGTCGGGCGCCGGCTCGGGATGACGATGCCAGGACCGCGCGTGCAGCCGAACCGGGATGTGCGGCAAGCCGGCCAGGTCGTCGGGCGCCTCCCCCAGCCAGGCCTGCGCGCGGGAGTCGGTGAGGATATGGCGGCGTTCGGCGGCGCCGACGTCGGCGGGCACCGGCACCGCGGGCACACCGGCGATCAGGCAGCCGGTGATCGCCAGCACGGTCGACGCCGTCGGGGTGGCCAGCACCGCGATCCGTTCGGCGCCGCCGACGCGTTCGGCCACCGCGGTCGCCGCCCCGATCAGATCGGCGCGGCTGAGCGTCACCCCGTCGATGCGCACCGCGTCGGCGAGGTCGCGTCCGTCCGGATTCAGCGAGGTCAACAGCACGCCAGCGAGGCTACCGGGTGGCGGCGCCGCGGGGTCGCAGCAGTCACCACCGGACTGATATTATTAATGAAACGTGTCCGTTAAATTGACAGTGCGGGAGGTAGGGTGCCGACCCAGGGCCGCGGCGGCCGACCGCAGCGCTGGCCGCGCAACCGGCAGCGGGAGCGGGTGCTGCAGCTGGTGCGTGAGCACGACGGCGCGGTGGACGCCGCCGAACTCGCCGACCGGATGGGCTTGCACATCACCACGGTGCGGTTCCACCTGGATGCGCTGTGCGAGGAGGGGGCGGTGGCACGCACCCGGATCAAGCAGGCCGGCGTGGGCCGTCCCCGGACCGGATATGTCGCCGTACAGGGTCGACTGGACTATCGCAGTTTTGCCGAAGTGCTGGCCCTGGAACTGGGTGCGACCGCCGAGCAGCGGCAACGACGCGCGCAGCGCGCCGGGCAGCGCTGGGCGGCGCGGATCCTGGCCAGCGAAGGCGCTGCGCCGCAGCGTGTTCCGGTCAGCGACGAGCAGATCGCCAGCACCGTGCGGGTTTTCGAGCGGATGGGCTTCGGCCCCGAACCCGCCCCGGGCGCCGCCGGTGAGCAACTCATCCGCCTGCACGGCTGCCCCGTGCGCGACCTCGCCCGCTCCCATCCGGAGGTGACCTGCGGCGTCCACCTGGGGCTGTTGCGCGGGCTGCTCGCGGGCGGCCCCGATGCGGCCCTGCACGCCGACCTTGAACCCTTTGCCGAGCCGGAACTGTGCATCGCCCGGGTACGCGCCGATGACTGAGCTGCTGGAGCGCAGCTGCGCCGACCTGACCGACCGCGCCGACGTGGAGGCGCTGCTGCGCCGCTTCTACGGCCAGGTGCTCGTCGATGACGTCCTGGCCGACCCGTTCACCGAGGTGCGAGAGGTCACCGGGCTCGACGCCCACATTCCGGTGATGGCCGACTTCTGGGAGACGGTGCTGTTCCGCGCCGGACGCTACAAGGGCAGCGCACTGACCGCCCACCGGCACGTTCACCAGCACACGCCGCTGTCCGCGCACCACTTCATCCGCTGGCTGACCACCTGGACGGCCACCGTCGACGAGATGTACCGCGGTCCGGTCGCCGAGCAGGCGAAAGTCCAAGCCGCCCGGATCGCCTGGGCCATGCACCGCCGGCTCACCGGTGGTGACGCGCCGGAACTCGACGCCCTGCTCAGGCGCTGATTTGCGCTCACCTCGCTCGTTCCGCCAGCGCGCGCAGGAAGAAGGCGAGGTTGGCGGGCCGTTCGGCTAACCTGCGCAGGAAGTAGCCGTACCAGTGGGTGCCGAACGGCAGGTACACCCGCACCTGCTGACCCGCGTCGACAAGCCGCTGCTGCTCGGCGCCCCGGATGCCATACAGCATCTGGTACTCGAAACCGCCGGCGCCGCGCCCGGATCGGGCGGCCAGGGCAGGCACGGCGGCGAGCACGGCGGGGTCGTGGGAGGCCACCATCGGATACCCCGACCCGCCCATCAGAATCCGGAGACACCGCAGATAGGCATCGGTGATGGTGTCGCCGTCGCGGAAAGCCACCGCGCCGGGTTCGTCATAGGCGCCCTTGCACAACCGGATCCGCGCCCCCGCGGCGGCCAACTGTTGGCAGTCCCCGGTGCTGCGCTTGAGGTAGGCCTGCACCACGGTGCCCAGCGACGGGAAGTCGGCCCGCAACTGCGCGACGATCGACAGCCGCGAGTCGGTGGTGGTGTGGTCCTCGGCGTCGATGGTCACCCCGATCCCGGCCTGGGCGGCCCGCTCGCAGATGGTGTGGGCGTTTTCCAGGGCGATCTTCTCGCCGTCGCGGTCCAACGCTTGCCCCAGCGCGGACAGCTTGACCGACACCTCCAGCGGCGGCACGCCGCCCGGGGCGGCGTCGGCGCGCCGGGCCAGCGCGTCCAGGAGGTGACCGTACGCGGCGACGATCGCGGCGGTGTCGACGAGGTCGGCGACGTCCTCGCCCAGATAGTCGAGGCTGACATAGCGCCCGCCGGCGCGCAGCCGCGCCGCAATGTCCAGCGCCTCCGCGCACGTTTCGCCGGGCACAAACCGATGTACCACTTTGCGGGTCACCGGGATTCGTTGCGCGGTGCGACGCAGGAGGTCCGAGCGGCTGGCGGCCAGCAGCGCCGGGCGTGCGCTCCTAGCGAAGACGCCGGTCATTACGGCGCCGCCATGTGCGGATAGTTGTGCTCGGTCGGCGGGGCGAACGTCTCCTTAATCGCGCGCGCCGACGTCCAACGCAGCAGGTTGAGCGCGGACCCGGCCTTGTCGTTGGTGCCCGACCCGCGGGAGCCGCCGAATGGCTGCTGGCCCACCACCGCGCCGGTCGGTTTGTCGTTGATATAGAAGTTGCCCGCGGCGAACCGCAGCCGGTCCTGCGCGGTCTGCACCGCGGCGCGGTCGTCGGCGACCACCGCGCCGGTCAACGCGTAGCGCGACCCGGTGTCGACGAGGTCGAGGATCTGCTCGTAGGCGTCATCGGGGTAGACGTAGACCGCCAGGATCGGCCCGAAGTATTCACAGCCGAACGCCTCGTCGGTCGGGTCGTCGGACAGCAGCACCGTGGGCCGCACGAAATAGCCTTCGCTGTCGTCGTATTCGCCGCCCACCGCGACGGTGATCCGCGCGGCGCTCTTGGCGCGTTCGATCGCGGCGACGTTCTTGGCGAAGGCGCGCGCGTCGATCAGCGCGCCGCCGTAGTTGGATAAGTCGCTGACGTCGCCATAGCGCAGTTCGGCGGCGGCGTCCAGCAACTCGTCACCCATCTGCTGCCACGCCGAGCGGGCGACGAACGCCCGGGAGGCCGCCGAGCACTTTTGGCCCTGGTAGTCGAAGGCGCCGCGGATCAAGGCGGTGCGCAGCACCTCGGGCCGCGCCGAGGCATGGCCGACCACGAAGTCCTTACCGCCGGTCTCCCCCACAATGCGCGGATAGCTGTGGTAGTGCTCGATATTGGTGCCGACGCGGCGCCACAGCTGCTGGAAGGTCGGCGGCGAGCCGGTGAAATGGATGCCGGCCAGCCGCGGATCGGCCAGCGCCACATCGGAAACCGCGAACCCATCGCCGGTGACCAGGTTGATCACCCCGGGCGGCAGCCCGGCCGCCTCCAGCAGTTGCATGGTGAGGTACGCGGCGAACGTCTGGGTGATCGACGGCTTCCACACCACGGTGTTGCCCATCAACGCCGGCGCGGTCGGCAGGTTGCCGGCGATGGCCGAGAAGTTGAACGGGGTGATCGCGTAGATGAACCCGTCCAGCGGGCGGTAGTCCAGCCGGTTCCACACCCCCGGGGTGCTGATCGGTTGCTGCGCCAGGATCTGGTGGGCGAAGGCGACGTTGAACCGCCAAAAGTCGACCAGTTCGCACGGCGCGTCGATCTCGGCCTGGTAAGCGGATTTGGACTGGCCCAGCATGGTGGCCGCCGCCAGTGTCTCCCGCCACGACCCGGCCAGCAGGTCGGCGGCCCGCAAAAACACCGCCGCCCGCTCGTCGAACGGGGTTGCCGCCCAGTCGTTCTTGGCGGCCATTGCCGCCTCGATCGCCGCGGTGGCGTCGGCGTGGGTGGCGTTGGTCAGCGTGCCCAGCCGGTGGCTGTGCCGGTGCGGCTGGACGACGTCCATGCGTTCCCCGGCGCCGAGGCGGTGTTCGCCGGCGATGACGTGCGGCAGGTCGATGGGGTCGGCGGCCAGGGCGTCCAACGCCGCGACCAGCCGGCTGCGTTCCGGGCTGTGGGGTGCGTAGTCATGAACCGGCTCGTTGGCCGGAAGCGGTACCTGGGTGATCGCGTCCATGCCGCCAGGATCCTCGACGCCGACCACCCCGGTTTTAGCTGATCCCACAAATTTTTACATCTGATTAGTAGGATCAGACAATATGCGGGCTACCGGTGTGGGGCTGGGTCAACTGCTGCTCGCCCTGGATGCGACCGTGGCGCACTTGGTCGATGCGCCACGCGGCTTGGATCTGCCGGTGTCTTCGGCGACCCTGATCGATTCCGACGACGTGCGGCTGGGGTTGGCGCCGGGCGCCGGGTCCGCGGATGTGTTCTTCCTGCTCGGTGTGGCCGAGGGTGGCGCGCTGGAGTGGATCGAGGCCCAGACCGGTCGCCCGGTGGCGATCTTCATCAAGCAACCCTCCGAGCCGGTGGTGGCCCGGGCCGTCGCCGCCGGGATCGCGGTGGTCGCCGTCGACCCGCGGGCGCGCTGGGAGCGGCTCTACCGGTTGGTCCACCATGTCCTCGAGCACCACGGCGATCACGCCGACCCGGTTGAAAGCGACACCGACCTGTTCGGCCTGGCGCAGGCCGTCGCCAACCGCACCCACGGCATGGTCAGCATCGAAGACGCGCAGTCGCACGTGCTGGCGTACTCGGCGTCCGAAGAAGCCGACGAACTGCGCCGGCTGTCCATCCTGGGCCGGGCCGGGCCGCCCGAGCATCTGGAATGGATTGCCAAGGCAGGCATTTTCGACGCGCTACGCGCCGAGCCGACGGTCGTCCGGGTGGGTCGGCGCCCCGAGCTGGGTCTGCAGCCGCGGCTGGCGATCGGCATCCATCGCCGATCGGGCCCGGCCCGGCGGGCCCCGGAGTTCGTGGGCACCATCTGGGTGCAACAGGGATCGCACCCGTTGGCCGACGACGCCGAGCAGGTGCTGCACGGCGCGGCGGTGCTGGCCGAGCGGATCATGGCCCGGCTGGCGGCTCGTCCGTCGACACGCGCGCTGCGGGTACAGCAGCTGCTCGGGTTGGCCGAGCCGGACGACGTCGACCTGGCCGTGCTGGCCCGCGAGCTCGGCGTCAGGGTGGACGGGCGCGCCGCGGTGATCGGTTTTCACGGCGCGCCCGCCGATGTGATTGCGTTGAGCGCCACCGCGTTTAGGTTCGACGCCCAGGTCACCTCGGTCGACGACCGGGTGTATGTGGTGTTACCGCAGACCCCAGCCCCGTCAACCGTGGCGTCCTGGGTGCGCGGCACCGTCGCCGCGCTACGCCGCGAACTGCACCTGGAGCTGCGGGCCGTGATCGCCGCCCCGCTGGTCGGGCTGGCCGCGGCGGCGTCGGCACGCGCCGGGGTGGACCGGGTGTTCGACAGCGCCGGTCGTCATCCGGCGGCCATCGCCGAGGTCACCTCGCTCGACGAGGCCCGCACCACCGTGCTGCTCGACGAGATCGTCGGCCGCATCGACGACCGGCTGGTTGATCCGCGGGTGCGGGCGCTCCGCGAACAGCACCCGCTACTGGCCGACACGCTGCGGGTCTACCTGGACAGTTTCGGCGACATCGCCGCCGCTGCCGCACAGCTGCAGGTGCACCCCAATACCGTGCGTTACCGGGTACGGCGCGTCGAGAAGCTGCTGTCCATGTCGCTGGCCGATCCGGATGTGCGACTGGTGATCTCGCTGAGCCTGCGGGCCACCGAACGCTAGCCGCCGACGCTGGGCCGCGGCATCGTGAACCGGTTGGTGCGCATGCGCAATACCTTCTTGCTCAGCGGCTGTACCGGGCTGCCGCGCGGCGGTCCCGGTCCCCACATCGGGGACCCGCCCGAGGAGTTCGCCAAGGGATCCTGCGCCCACAGCGGAAGCGCCCGGACACGCATTCCCGCCGAAGGCAAATCCGCCGCGGTGCCGGCCATCGGCGTGGCCGGCGCCCAGTTCGGCGGAACCGATAATCCGCCGACCGCCGGCGCGCAGCCCATACTGGCCAGCACCGGACCGCGACCGGGCACCGTCGTGCCGGTTGGCGCGCTGGCCAGCTGCGGAACCGGGTTGGTCTGAGCAGCCGCACTGTGTGCCTCGAGGTCACTTTTCATCGCGTAGAGGAAATTCACACATCGATTCGCCGCGTACGCGACCTGCCAGGCCGGCTGCAGCGGGCCGGTCACGGTGTTGAAGTCCTTGACGCCTTGCAGCAATCCGGGAACCGTCTCCGCCGCACCCGATTTCGTCGCTCCGCCCGACGCGAGGGCATGGAGCTGCTGGGTGATCGCCGACATCAACTGGACGTGTCCGGTGGTCGACGACCCGGCGGCGTGCGCCAGCGCGGGGCCGTGACCGGATTGCTGCGCCGGGTGGCTGACCGGCGGGGGCGAGCCGAACACCGGGAGTTCGGATGCCGCCGCCACTGACGCCGCGTAGCGATACATTGCTGCGGCGTCTTGCGCCCACATCTCGGCGTAGTCCGCCTCCACGGCCGTGATCGCCGGGGTGTTCTGCCCCAGCGCGTTGGTGGCGGTCAGCGTCGTCAACGCGGCCCGATTGCTCTGGATCGCCGGCGGCGGCACGATGGCGGCCACCGCCGCCTCGTACGCGGCGATCGCGGCGGACATCTGCTCGGCGGTCTGCTGCGCTTGGCCGGCGGTGTGGCTCAGCCACGCCAGATAGCGGGCGAACGCGGCGTCCATCAATGTTGACGAGCGCCCCCGCCAGCTACCCGCCAGCTCGACCTTGGCCGCCTGGTACCCGGCCACGGTCGAATGCAGCTCGGCGGCTAGCGTGGTCCAGGCCGACGCCGAGGCGATCAGGGATCCCGGCCCGGCACCGTCGTACATGGCCGCCGAGTTGACTTCGGGGGGCAGCACCCCAAAATCAAGCATTGACATTACCTTTCGCAGCGACCGCGGCCGCGGGCCGCGAGCGCTGTTGGCGTCCGGTGAAGCGAGCGGGCGCTATCCCCCGACCGGGGAACGGGGCATCTTGAAGCGCCGAGGCGCGACCCGCAATGCGCTGCTGACGGTGGACCGCGCCGCCGTCCCGGCCGTCCGACCCATCCCCGCGGCCGGTGCCGCGCCCATCATGGCGGTGGATTCTTCGGTCTCCACCGCGGGGGCGGCCCCGAGAGTGGATTCGGGCACCCAGATCGGCTCATTGCCGAGCAGGGCTGCCGACGACGGCGGGGCCCAGCTCCGCGGAACGGTTAATCCGCCGACCGGTGCGGCCCCGCCCATGGTGGCGCGCACCGGACTGCCGAGGGTCCCGGGTGTGGGTTCGACGGCTGCGGGGGCGGCGCCGACCGGACGCGTGGCCGGCTCGGGTTGGGCGGTTGGCTTGGGTGGCGCAGCCGGGTTGTGTGTCTCGAAATCCCGCTTGGCGGCGTAGAACATGCTGCCCGCCGACGTGTAGGTGCGGCTGAAACCTGCGGCGAGGCTCACCGGTGACGCCACCGTGTTGAAGTCGCTGAAACCGGTCAGCAGTCCCGCCAACGGGTCTGTCGCCGAACCCTGGGCCGCCGAGGTCGCCGCGGTGCCGCCCGACGCGAGCGCCTGCAGCCGTTGCGGGACCCCCGAGATCAGCTGCGCGAGGTTCGCCTGAGACGGTGCTGCGGCGCTGCTTTGGCCCGCCGAGCCGGTGGCGTTCGGCGGCTGGCTAAACAAGGTCAGCCTGGTCGCCGCCGACGAGGACGCCGCGTAGCCGTACATCGCCGCGGCGTCCTGGGCCCACATCTCGGCGTAGGTCGCCTCCACCGCCGCGATCGCCGAGGTGTTCAACCCCAAAAGGTCGGTCGCGATCAAGTTCGTCAACTGGGCGCGGTTGGCCGCGATCAGCGGCGGCGGCACGGTGGCGGCGTATGCCATCTCATAG
>NZ_MLQM01000207.1:0-8732 GCF_001854525.1 Mycobacterium talmoniae | reverse complement strand
TCGTCGAGCCGCGCGGTGCCGTTGGGCCGCTGCGGGCGCGGTTGCGGGCCGGGGTCGGGCTGGTCGTCGTGCGGGTGGTCCTCGTCGTCCTCGCCGTCGATGACCGGGATCTCACCGGTCAGCTCCGCGACCGTCACCGCATCGCTGTTGCCGCGCCGACGGCGGCGGCGTCCGGTGACCGGCGGGGAGCCGATGGTGCCGTTTTTCGCCAGGAGCTCGGCAACCGAAATCGGCCGGGTGCCACCGGTCGCCGGGTCCTCGGTGTCGAAGTGTGGTCCAGTCATCGTTTGTCGCCTCTCGATCGGTCAGCCACGTTCCGATCAACTGCCAGGCTTCCAGCATCGCGCACGGAGGTCTCCATGGACCAAGTTTCCATAAAGGCGGTTCCGTCAGCTTCACTGTCGAGTTTCCGCAAGATCAGGCCCTCTCGCAGCGCCCACGGGCAGATGTCCACCGTCTCAATCGACAGCGCTCGCATGCTCGCCTCCGCTACTAAAGCTCCGGCCACGATCTGCGGCGCTCGTTCGGCACTGACTCCTTCCAATTCGGCACGGTCAGCAGTGGTCATCCTAGTGATGAATGATATGAGCTGTCTGAGACCGCTGGCGGTGAGTGTCCGCTTGACCCGCGGCCCGGCCGCCGACGGCGCCGCCCCGGTGAGCCGGGCCAGCGAGCGAAACGTTTTCGAGGTCGCCACCGCGAGGTCGGGACGGCCGGCGTCGAGCACGGTGGCGCTGGCCTCGGCGAGCTCGGTGTCCAGCCAGTCCCGCAGCATGGCCACCCGGCGCCGGCCGGGCGGATCCTCGGCCAGCCATTCCCGGGTCAGCCGCCCGGCGCCCAGCGGCAGCGACAACGCCACCTCGGGTTCCTCGTCGACGCCGTTGGACACCTCCAGCGAGCCGCCGCCGATGTCGAGGTTGATGATGCGCCCGGCGCTCCAGCCGTACCAGCGGCGCACCGCCAGGAAGGTCAGCCGGGATTCGTCGACCCCGCGCAGCACCTGCAACTCCACCCCGGTCTCGGCCCGGACCCGGGCCAGCACGTCCTCGGAGTTGGAGGCGTCGCGCACCGCGGAGGTGGCGAACGGCATCAGCTCCGCGCAGCCCGAACTGGCCGCGATCTTGGCGAACTCGTCGATCGTGGAGATCAGCTTGTCGGCGCCCTTGCGGGTGATCTTGCCGGAGCTGTCGGTGGCCTCGGCCAGCCGCAGCGCGGCCTTGGTGGAGCTCATCGGCGTCGGATGACCGCCCCGGCGGGCATCCACCACCAGCAGATGCACCGTGTTACTGCCCACGTCGAGCACACCCAATCGCACGAAAGACAACCTATCCGGTGCGCGGCGTAACCCGGCGAGCAGACACAAAATCGCACGACGCCGGCCGCGACCGGGCGATTTTGCGTCTGCTCGGCCGGTACCGTAGGAGCCGTGGCAAGTGTGGATCCAGCCCACCCGGGCGAGGTCGAACTGGATTTCCCCCGCGAATGGGTGGAGTTCTACGACCCGGACAACCCCGAACACCTGATCGCGGCCGATCTGACCTGGCTGTTGTCCCGGTGGACCTGCGTGTTCGGCACCCCGGCCTGTCAGGGCACGGTGGTCGACCGCCCCGACGACGGATGTTGTTCGCACGGGGCGTTTTTGTCCGACGACGACGACCGCGCCCGGCTCGATGACGCGGTGAGCCAGCTCACCGACGACGACTGGCAGTTCCGCGACAAGGGCCTGGGCCGCAAGGGGTATCTGGAGCTCGACGAGTACGACGGCGAGCAGCAGTTCCGCACCCGCAAACACAAGGGTGCCTGCATCTTCTTGAACCGGCCGGGGTTTAAATCCGGGCCCGGCTGCGCGCTGCACAGCAAGGCGCTCAAGCTGGGGGTGCAGCCGTTGACGATGAAGCCAGATGTGTGCTGGCAGTTGCCGATCCGGCGCAGCCAGGAGTGGGTGACCCGCCCGGACGGCAGCGAGATCCTCAAGACCACGGTCACCGAATACGACCGCCGCGGCTGGGGCGCCGGCGGCGCCGACCTGCACTGGTACTGCACCGGCGACCCGGCCGCCCACGTCGGCGCCCAGCAGGTGTGGGAAAGCCTGGCCGCCGAACTCACCGAACTACTGGGCGAGAAGGCCTACGCCGAGCTGGCCGCGATGTGCCGGCGGCGCGGCGGGCTGGGGCTGATCGCGGTGCACCCGGCCACCCGCGCCGCCGAGTAGCCGTCAGCCCTCCAGCTTGTACCCGAGGCCGCGCACCGTCACCAGGTGCACCGGGTTGGCCGGGTCGACTTCGATTTTGGACCGCAACCGTTTGACGTGCACGTCCAGCGTCTTGGTGTCGCCGACGTAGTCGGCGCCCCACACCCGATCGATCAACTGGCCCCGGGTCAACACCCGGCCGGTGTTGCGCATCAGGTATTCGAGCAGATCAAACTCTTTGAGCGGCAAGGTGATCGGCTCACCGTTCACCGAGACGACGTGGCGCTCCACATCCATCCGCACCGGGCCGGACTCCAGCACACCGTCGCCGACGCCGGCGTCGTCCTCGCCGCCGCGACGCAGCACCGCCCGGATCCGCGCGATCAGCTCCCGCGCCGAATAGGGCTTGGTGACATAGTCGTCGGCGCCCAGCTCCAAGCCGACCACCTTGTCGATCTCACTGTCCCGGGCGGTGACCATGATCACCGGCACGCCGGAGCGGGCGCGCAGCTGCTTGCACACCTCGGTCCCCGACATGCCCGGCAACATCAGGTCGAGCAGCACAATGTCGGCGCCGGCCCGGTCGAATTCCGCTAACGCCGCGGGACCGTCGGTCACCACGGTGGCCTCAAATCCCTCTTTGCGCAGCAGAAACGCCAGTGGATCGGCCAGCGACTCCTCGTCTTCCACGATCAGCACACTGGTCATCTCAGCGCCACTCCTCCTCATCGCTCCGCTCTGCATCGTCGTAAGCGCGGGTCATCTCAGCGCCACTCCTCCCTGTAGCTTCGCCCTGCTTTCTCGCCAGCGCGGGTCATCGCCGTACTTCTTCCTTTCGTTGGGCGGGCAATGGATCCGAGTGCTGCTGCCCGTTGTCCTGGTACGCCGGTATCGACAGGGTGAACGTCGACCCGGTTCCGGGTTGACTCCACAGCCTGATGCCGCCGTTGTGGTTGGCCGCCACATGTTTGACGATGGCCAGCCCCAGCCCACTGCCGCCGGTGGCGCGCGACCGGGCCTTGTCGCCGCGGAAGAACCGCTCGAAGACCCGTTCCTGGTCTTTGCGGGCGATCCCGATGCCCCGGTCGGTGACGGCGATCTCGACGTTGTCGGCGCGGAGGCGCCGGCTGATCGACACCGACGACCCGTGCGGGGAGTACGCGATCGCGTTGGACACCAGGTTGGCCAGCGCGGTGATCAGCAGCGCCTCGTCGCCGAGGACCCGCAAACCGCTGGGCGCATCGGTGCTGACCTTGATCTCGGCGTTGTCGGCGGCCACCTTGTGGCGTGAGATCGCTTCGGAGACAACGGTGTCGACGTCGACGTCGGCCAGGGTCGGCAGCGGCTCGGCACCCTGCAGCCGGGACAGCTCGATCAGTTCGCCGACCATGTCGGCCAGCCGGTTGGCCTCCACCAGCACCTTTTCGCCGAACCGGCGCACGGTCTCGGGGTCGTCCGCCGACGCCAGCAGCGCCTCGGCCAGCACCCCCATCGCACCGACCGGGGTCTTGAGTTCGTGGCTGACGTTGGCCACGAAGTCGCGCCGGGAGGCCTCCATCCGGGCGTACTCGGACTGGTCGTCGACGAAGACCACCGCGAAGCGGCGGTCGTCCTCGGACAGCAGCCGGGCGTAGCCGCGCAGCGACAACGCGGATCGGCCCGGTGCGGCGCGTTTGCTCGACGACAGGTCGAACTCGACATCCTGGCCGCTGGCCAGCGTCCGTTGCGCCGCGACCCAGGCCCGGTCGTCGACGAGCCGGTCATGCACCAGGCCCAGCTCCCCGGCCCGGTCGTTGCGGTACACCACGTCGCGATGGCTGTCGACCACCACGGTGCCCACCGGCGCCAGCGCGACGATGCGCTGCAGCATCTGGCCGACGGTGATCCCGGCGCGTTCGGCGGCCTCGCGCCGCCGGCGTTCGACGATCCGCGGCGTCAACCGCACCCCCACCAGCACACCGGCTACGAGTGCCAGCAGCGCCGACGCTCCAGCCAGTGACAGGGCTGACATCACGGACACGTAAAAAGCGTACGCATCCGATGAACGTCACCTAGTCAGCGTGCGGCCAAATCGGGACATGTCACAGTCCCGGGCGCAGGTGTTCCACCGCCGTTCACGCGGTGTTCGCCCAGGACAGCCGCCGGTAACGCGCCCGCGCACCGGGCTCGACCGGCGTCCCGGGGCCTGGTCACATTCGTCCCATGCGCCACCGCGGCCGGACCATGTGGTGTTGCGTCCGCGCCGGAGCGACAAAATTGGGGCGCCGACGCCGACGGTCGGTCCGCCGCCCGGTCACTTACGGCACAGCTGTCTCGCCCGCCACGCTGGTTGGGCGTTGCCCGGCCGGCCCGGGCGCGTCCCGCCCAGGAACAGGCCTTGGTTGTCGCTCGGACGCGGACGCAACACCACATGGGTCCCGAGCCGGGACTGCTGTGACAGATGTGACCAGCTACCGCGCTATTTGGCGCCTTGGCTGGCGACCGCGGCGGCGCCGGCGGCCGCCGCCTCCGGGTCCAGGTAGGTGCCGCCGGGCACCCGCGGCCGCAGGTCGGCGTCCAGGTCGTAGCGCAGCGGGATACCGGTGGGAATGTTCAGGCCCACGACCTCCTCGTCGGACATGCCGTCCAGGTGTTTGACCAGCGCGCGCAGCGAGTTGCCGTGCGCGGCGATCAGCACCGTCTTGCCCACCCGCAGATCCGGCACGATGACGTCGGTGAAGTACGGCAGGAACCGGGCCACCACGTCGGCCAGGCATTCGGTCAGCGGGCCGCCGCCGATGTCGGCGTAACGCGGGTCGGTGTCCTGGCTGTACTGGCTGCCGGCCTCGATCGGCGGCGGCGGGGTGTCGTAGCTGCGCCGCCACGCCATGAACTGCTCGTCGCCGTAGCGGTCCCGGGTCTGCGCCTTGTCCAGCCCCTGCAGCGCGCCGTAGTGGCGTTCGTTGAGCCGCCAGCTGCGGTGCACCGGGATCCAGTGCCGGTCCGCGGTGTCCAGCGCCAGGTTGGCGGTGGTGATGGCCCGACGCAGCAGCGAGGTGTAGACCACGTCGGGCAGCAGGTCGTGGTCGACCAGCAGCTGCCCGCCGCGCAGCGCTTCGGCCCGGCCCTTATCGGTCAGGTCGACGTCCACCCACCCGGTGAACAGGTTGCTCGCGTTCCATTCGCTTTCGCCGTGGCGCAGCAGCACCAACGTGGAATCTGTCATGCGCGACAGTCTCTCACGGGCGCGAATCCGCGCTACCGTCGTAGCAAGGTCCAACATTTGTGGATCGGAGGTATGGCGGTGAACGCACGCCCCGGCCCCCGCCTGTTGGCGGTCGCGCTGCTGGCGACGTCGACGGTGCTGCCGACGCTGGCGGCCCCGATCGCAGCCGCCAAACCGTGCGCCGGCACCGAGGTGATCTTCGCCCGCGGCAGCGACGAGCCGCCCGGCGTCGGCAAGGTCGGGCAGGCCTTCGTCGACGCGCTGCGCGCCGCCCACACCGACCAGTCGATCGCGGTGTACCCGGTCAACTACGCCGCCGCCAGCGCGTTGAGCAGCGGAATCGATTTCGACCGAAGCGTCATCGCCGGGATCCGCGACGAGGTCAGCCATATCGAGTGGACGGCGCTGGACTGCCCCGACACCCAGATCGTGCTGGGCGGCTACTCCCAGGGCGCCGCCGTCACCGGGTATACGACCTCGCCGTCGGTGCCGACCGGGGTGCCGGCCGAGCTGGTGCCGGATCTACCGCGGCCGATGCCGGATGTGGTGGCCGATCACGTCGCGGCGGTGATCTTGTTCGGGAAACCCTCGGCCAGGTTCATCCGCCGCTACGACGCGCCGCCGGTCACGGTCGGCCCCCTGTATGCGGCCAAGACCCGCGAGTACTGCGCCCGCAACGACACCGTCTGCGACGGCGGCGACGGCCTCCCGCTCGGGCATACCGATTACCCGACGAACGGCATGCCCGCCGAGGCCGCGGCTTTCGCCGCGCGCCGCCTCGAAGCCACCTCGGCTCCCCCGGTCATCTTTCACGGCTGGCACGGCCAGTGATCAGTCGTCGTCCTCGTCGATCAAGTGCTCGAACGCCTGCAGGTTCTTCAGCGACTCACCCCGCGACACCCGCCACTCCCACTCTTTTTGGATCGACGAGCGAAAACCCAACTCCAGCAACGTATTAAAGTCGGTGTCCACCGCTTCGAGCACCTGGCCGAGCACCCGATCGATCTCCTCGGGCGTCACCGACCCCAACGACATGCGGCCGACCAGGTAGATGTCGCCGACGTTGTCCAGGGTGTAGGCGACCCCGTACAGCCGGCGGTTGCGCTTGAGCAGAAACCGGTAGACGCCCTCGTGGTTCTCGTCGGGTTTGCGGCACACGAACGCCTCGACGCGCACCGAGTGCTCGCCGATGCTCAACAGGGTGTTGGTGGTGAGTTTGCGTTCCCCGGGCAGGGCCACGATCAGCCCCGGCAGCCCGCCGTGCGCACCCTCGTGCGGCGAGTAGCTCAGCTCGTTGGCCTGCAGCGTGTCCTCGATCAGCTGCTGCACCTCACTCACGGGCGCCGCTCCTCCCCATCGCTTCGCGTTGCATCGTCGCCGGCGCCGGTCATGCCCGCACCTCCCGACGCGGGGTCCAGCGCCGGGCCCGCCGCGCCGCCCCGAGGTCGCGCACCGCGCGGCCGGCACCGAAGTCGTCGATCGCCTTGGCGTAGCAGGCCAGTTGCGCATCGACGGTGCGCTCCCAGGAGAACTTCGCGGCGTGGCTGACCGCGGCCCGGCTCATCGCCCAGCCGCGCGGCCCGGCCGCGGCCTGCAGCAGGTCGTCGATGGCCGCCGCCCAATGGTCCACGTCGTGGCCGGGCACCAGGGTGCCGCTGACCCCGTCGCGCACCGCCACCGGCAACCCGCCCACCGCGGCGGCCACCACCGGCGTCCCGCACGCCTGCGCCTCCACCGCGACCAGCCCGAACGACTCCGAATAGCTGGGCACCGCCGCCAAATCGGCGGCCTGGAACAGGGTGGCCAGATTCTGCCGGGACTGCGGCGGCAAGAACGTCACCCGGTCGCTGATCCCCAGTTCGGCGGCCAGCGCAACCAGTCCGTCCGGGGCGGCCAGCCCGCTGCCGGACGGCCCGCCGGCCACCACGATGTGCACCCCGGGCAGTTTCGCGGCGGCCTGCAGCAGCACATCGGGGGCCTTCAACGGCTGGATCCGGCCGACGAACGCCACCACCGGCTCGGTCACCGGCAGCCCCAGCGCCGCCCGCGCCGCGCGCCGGTCGCCGGGGGTGAACACATCCAAATCGACCCCCGGATGGGCCACATCAATCCGGCTGCGGTCCGCTGCGTGCAGCGAAACCAGTTGGCGCGCTTCGTCGTCGGTGTTGACGATCAACCGGTCGGCCTCGTCGACGACCTGCTGTTCGCCGACCGCGCGCAGCGGCGGCTCGGGGGTGTCGCCGTCGGCCAGCGCGGCGTTCTTCACCGCGGCCAGGGTGTGCGCGGTGTGCACCAACGGCACCGCCCAGCGGTCCCGGGCCAGCCAGCCGACCTGGCCGGACAGCCAGTAATGCGAGTGCACGATGTCGTAGTAGCCCGGTTCGTGGGTGGCTTCGGCGCGCAGCACCCCGGCGGCGAACGCGCACAGCTGGGTGGGCAGATCGTATTTGTCCAGGCCCTCGAACGGCCCGGCCACCACGTTGCGCACCACCACCCCGGGCGCCACCCGCACCACCGGCGGATCGGCCGACGAGGTGGCCCGGGTGAAGATCTCCACCTCCACCCCGCGCCGCGCCAGGTGCAGCGCGCTCTGCAGCACGTAGACGTTCATGCCGCCGGCATCGCCGGTGCCGGGCTGGGCCAGCGGGGAGGTGTGCACCGACAACACCGCCACCCGCCGAATCAACGGCTCATCGATTTCGGAAATCTCGCCGTACCACACACCGCCATCTTTGCAGCCCGCCGCGACGGGCCCCGACGGCGCAGGTCACGCGCTGGCCTCCGGAACCTCGCTGACCACCCCGGGCCGGCGGGCGCGGGCCCGGCGCATCCCGCCGACCGGGTCGGCGTACAGCCCGCCCAGCGACACGATGCCGGCCCCGGCCTCTTGCACCCGGTTGCCGAACGCGGTGACCCGCAGGGCCCGCGGCGGCAGCACCGCGCGCTCGGCGAACGCGGCCTCCACCTGCGCCATGCCCTCCGGGTATTCGGTGAACGCCTGCCCACCGACCACCAGGTCGTCGGGGTTGAGCAGGTCGCGCAGCAGCGCGACGGCCTCCCCGAGCACCCGGGCCCGCTCCGCCAGCAGCCCGACGGCCTGCTCATCGCCGCCGCGGGCCGCCTTCAGCAGCCCGGTCAGGGCCGCGCCGGAGCCGCCCGCGCGGGCGCTGGCGGGCAGGATGCGCAGCCGGCGGGCGGCGGCCAACACGGCTTCGTCGCTGACGGTGGACTCCAGCTGGCCCGACCCGCCCAGCAGCTCCGAGGAGGCGGGCAGCCCGGCGATGGTGCCCGGCCCGCTGGCCGGGGTGTGCACCCGCCCGCCGATCACCAGCGCGT